>NZ_WWIA01000267.1 GCF_009870065.1 Streptomyces sp. SID5785
TCGGACAGCCGCTGGAGCGGGACGTACTCGACGAGCTGGGCGACGACCGGCTGCGTGAGCTCGCGGGCCTGCTCGGGACCGACGCCTCCGGCGCCCAGGACGTCGTGGGCAGCACCGTCTCGGCCCTGTCCGGCGGGCTGCGCGAGCGCGCCGAGGAAGGGCCCGAGGGGGCCGCCGAGGTCCGGGAGGCCCTCGCGGACGCGGAGCAGCAGCCGCCGCCACTGCAAGGGGTCGCGACGCTCGGCGGGCTCGGCGGGCTGGCCGGGGGCGGCCTGATGGCCGGACTGCTGTCCCGGCTGAGCCGGCCCGTGGCGACGGCCGTCGCCAAGAGGACGGGGTTGCCCGTGGCGAACGTGGCCCGGGGCATCGAGATGCTGATCCCGGTGATCCTCGCGGTCCTCAGCAAGCGGTCGTCCCGCAAGCGCTGACCGCGTCGCGCACCGGGCCCGCCAGGGGCGTGGGGACTGCGCGACCAGCCACGACACCGCAGCGCCCGGCAGAGTGGTCGAACCCCTACGGCGGGAGCCGAGGCGTAACCCGATCGGCCCCGGCGGGGGACGGGCTCACATCGGCGCGGGCCGACGCCCCCGCGCCAGAGGCGTCAGTGGGGCTCGGCCAGCGCCCCGAAGCGGGACACCGTCTCGCGCAGGACCTCCCTCCCGTCCCGCGCCCACAGCCCGTCGTTGAAGAGCTCGACCTCGACCGGCCCTGTGTAGCCCGCCTCCCGGACGCACCGCCACCACCCCGCGAGGTCGATGACGCCGTCCCCGAGCTGCCCCCGCCCGTTCAGCACGCCCGCGGGCAGCGGCGTCACCCAGTCGGCGAGCTGGAACGTCGCGATCCGTCCCGCCGCCCCGGCCCGCGCGATCTGCGCCGGTACCCGCTCGTCCCACCACACGTGGTACGTGTCGACGCACACCCCGACCTGCTCCGCGGGGAACCGCTCCGCGATGTCGAGCGCCTGCCCGAGCGTGGAGACGGCACAGCGGTCGGCCGCGTACATGGGGTGCAGCGGTTCGACCGCGAGCCGCACCCCGCGCTCCTCGGCGTACGGGGCGATCTCGGCGATCCCGTCCGCGATCCGTTCCCGCGCGCCGGCCAGGTCGCAGGACCCCTCGGGCAGTCCGCCGGAGACGAGGACGAGAACGTCGGTGCCGAGGGTGGCGGCCTCGTCGACGGCCCGCTTGTTGTCGTCGACGGCGGCCCGCCGCGCGCCGTCCTCGACGGCGGTCAGGAAGCCGCCGCGGCAGTGCGTCGTGACGTGCAGTCCGGCGTCGCGCAGCAGCCGGGCCGCCTTGTCGACCCCGTACGCCTGCACGGGTTCGCGCCACGTGCCGATGTGGCGCACGCCGGACTCGGCGCAGGCCTCGACGAGTTCGGGCAGCGAGAGCTGCTTGACGGTCATCTGGTTGAGGGAGAAGAGCGGGTGGGCCGGTGCTGCGGTCATCGGGTCACTCCGTACAGGGCGAGCAGCTGTTTCATCCGGGCTTCGGCGCGTCCGGGGTCGGGGAACAGGCCGAGTCCGTCCGCGAGTTCGTAGGCCGTCGCGAGGTGCGGTAGCGAGCGGGCGGACTGGAGGCCTCCGACCATCGCGAAGTGGTCCTGGTGCCCGGCGAGCCAGGCGAGGAACACGACGCCGGTCTTGTAGAAGCGGGTCGGCGCCCGGAACAGGTGCCGGGACAGCTCGACGGTCGGGTCGAGGAGGGCCCGGAAGCCCGCCGTGTCCCCGGTGTCGAGGACCCGGACGGCCTGCGCGGCGAGCGGTCCGAGCGGGTCGAAGATGCCGAGCAGCGCATGGCTGAAGCCGCGCTCGTCGCCCGCGATCAGCTCGGGGTAGTGGAAGTCGTCGCCGGTGTAGCAGCGCACGCCCTTCGGGAGTCTGCGGCGCAGCTCGATCTCGCGCCGCTCGTCGAGCAGGGAGACCTTGATGCCGTCGACCTTGTCCGGGTGCGCGGCGATGACCTGGAGGAACGTCTCGGTCGCGGCGTCGAGGTCGGTGTCGCCCCAGTACCCGTCGAGCGCGGGGTCGAACATGGGGCCGAGCCAGTGCAGGACGACGGGTCCGTCGGCCTGGCGCAGCAGGTGTCCGTAGACGTCGAGGTAGTCCTCGGGTCCGCGGGCGACGGCGGCGAGCGCCCTCGACGCCATGAGGATCGCCTGCGCGCCCGTCCCCTCCACGAGCGCGAGTTGTTCCTCGTACGCGGCCCTGACCTGGGCCAGGTCCGTCACCGGCCCGGTGAGCTGGTCGGTGCCGACGCCGCAGGCGATGGCTCCGCCGACGGACTGCGCCTCGGCGGCCGACCGTTTGATCAGCTCGGCGGCGCCCGCCCAGTCGAGGCCCATGCCGCGCTGGGCGGTGTCCATGGCCTCGGCGACGCCGAGCCCGTGGGACCACAGGTGGCGGCGGAAGGCGAGGGTGGTGTCCCAGTCGACGGCGGCGGGCCCGTCGGGCGTGGTGTCGGCGAACGGGTCGGCGACGACGTGGGCCGCCGAGTAGACGACGCGCGAGGCGAGCGGTGCGCCGGTGTCGACGGTGAGCGGCGCGCGGCGCGGCTCGTACGCGCGCAGCTCTCCCGTGCTGTCGGGCAGGTGGATCGTCACAGGGTGATCTCCGGTACGTCGATGCGGCGGCCCTCGGCGGAGGACTTCAGGCCGAGCTCGGCGAGCTGCACGCCGCGGGCGCCGGCCAGCAGGTCCCAGTGGTAGGGCGCGTCGGCGTAGACGTGCTTGAGGAAGAGCTCCCACTGGGCCTTGAAGCCGTTGTCGAACTCCTGGTTGTCCGGAACCTCCTGCCACTGCTCGCGGAAGGAGTAGGTGGCGGGGATGTCCGGGTTCCAGACGGGCTTGGGGGTCGTACTGCGGTGCTGGACGCGGCAGTTGCGCAGACCGGCGACGGCGGAGCCCTCGGTGCCGTCGACCTGGAACTCGACGAGCTCGTCGCGGTTGACGCGCACCGCCCAGGAGGAGTTGATCTGGGCGATCGCGCCGCCGTCCAGTTCGAAGACCCCGTACGCGGCGTCGTCGGCGGTGGCGTCGTAGGGCTTGCCGTTCTCGTCCCAGCGCTGCGGGACGTGCGTGGCGGCGAGCGCCTGCACCGTCCGCACCCGGCCGAACAGCTCGTGGAGCACGTACTCCCAGTGCGGGAACATGTCGACGACGATGCCGCCGCCGTCCTCGGAGCGGTAGTTCCAGCTGGGGCGCTGGGCCTCCTGCCAGTCGCCCTCGAAGACCCAGTAGCCGAACTCGCCGCGCACGGAGAGGATCTGACCGAAGAAGCCGCCGTCGATGAGCCGCTTGAGCTTGCGCAGGCCCGGCAGGAAGAGCTTGTCCTGGACGACGCCGTGCTTGATGCCGGCGGCCTGGGCGAGGCGGGCCAGTTCGAGCGCGCCCTCCAGTCCGGTGGCGGTCGGCTTCTCGGTGTAGAGGTGCTTGCCGGCGGCGATCGCCTTCTTGAGCGCCTCCTCGCGGGCGGAGGTGACCTGGGCGTCGAAGTAGATGTCGATGCTGTCGTCGGCGAGGACGGCGTCGAGGTCGGTGGAGATGTTCGCCTCGTCGAGGCCGTGCCGCTCGGCGAGCGCCCTGAGGGCGTGCTCGCGGCGGCCGACCAGGACCGGCTCGGGCCACAGCACCGTGCCGTCGCCGAGGTCGAGTCCGCCCTGTTCGCGCAGGGCGAGGAGGGAGCGGACGAGGTGCTGGCGGTAGCCCATGCGCCCCGTCACCCCGTTCATGGCGATGCGCGCCGTCTTGCGTGTCACGTGAGTCCCTTCGTCCGGCGGCGGCGCCGCGGGTCCTGCGGCCGGCGTGCTCCGGCGGCCGCGACAAGTCCCGGCCGCATTTAGCAAGCGCTTTCTATCCGAGAAGAAGCTAGCCTCTGCACAGCCGCTCGGACAAGAGCGGGTACGCGACAGAGCCGGACGGGCTGCCACTCGGGCCCGGCCCCCGACGGAGGCTGACTCGACGATGACCGTGACCCTCGCGGACGTGGCCGCCCGCGCCCAGGTGTCCCCCGCCACCGTCTCGCGCGTCCTGAACGGCAACTATCCGGTGGCCGCCGCCACCCGCGAGCGCGTCCTGAAGGCCGTCGACGAACTCGACTACGTCCTCAACGGCCCGGCCAGCGCCCTCGCCGCCGCCACCTCCGACCTGGTCGGGGTCCTGGTCAACGACATCGCCGACCCGTTCTTCGGCATCATGGCCTCCGCCGTCCAGTCGGAGATCGTGGGCCCGGGCGGGCGCGCGGGCGGCGAACGCCTCGCCGTCGTGTGCAACACGGGCGGCTCCCCCGAGCGCGAACTCACCTACCTCACCCTCCTCCAGCGCCAGCGCGCCGCGGCCGTGGTGCTCACCGGCGGCGCGATCGAGGACGCGGAGCACGTCGCCGCCGTCGCGGGCAAGCTGCGGCGGCTCGCGGAGGCGGGCACCCGCGTCGTGCTGTGCGGACGGCCGCCGGTGCCGGACACCGACGCGGTCGCCCTCGCCTTCGACAACCGGGGCGGCGGCGTCGAACTGACCCGCCACCTCCTCGCCCTCGGCCACCGCCGCATCGGCTACGTCGCCGGCCCCGAGGAGCGCACCACGACCCGGCACCGCCTCGAGGGCCACCGCGCGGCGCTCGCCGAGGCCGGGGTCACCACGTCCGACGACCTCGTCGTGCACGGCCCCTACGACCGGGCGACGGGCCGCGCCGCGACCGCCGAACTCCTGTCCAGGGCCTCCGACCTGACCGCAATCGTCGCCGCGAACGACACCGTGGCGCTCGGCGCGTGCGCGGCGCTGCGCGAGGCCGGACTGCGCATCCCGCAGGACGTCTCGGTCGCGGGCTTCGACGACCTGCCCTTCAGCGCGGACGCGGTCCCCGCGCTGACCACGGTCCGCCTCCCACTGGCCGAGGCCGCCGCCCGCGCGGGCCGCATCGCCATGGGCCGCGAGGCGGCGCCGGCCGGCGGCGTGGACGTGGTGAGCGGTGAACTGGTGGTCCGGGGCTCCACCGCGGCGCCCCGCGCCTGAGAGGGTCCGGCGCCGCACCTGGCACGACGCAGACCACTTCTTTACTTTCACGTTACCTTCACTCCGGCCCCGCGCGTACCCGGCCCCCGGCGGCCTCCCGGTCGTTAGGGTTGCCGTCGAACGACAGGGGGCGGCCGGGGACTTCGCGGTCCCGGCCCGTTGCGGGTGTTCCACGCAGGCGTACCGCTGGGCCGGGAGATCGCCCGATGCCACGCGGCACACGACCGATCGTGGAGCCGGGGGCCCCGATCATCCGGGCCGCCGTGCGGCGGCTCTCGTCATCAGTGAGGTAATCGCAGTGCACAAGGGACGTATCGCGTTCGCGGCCATTCTGGTCTCCATGGGGTTGGCGACCTCGGCCTGCAACAGCGACGACGGCTCGTCGTCCGCGAAGGAGTCCCCCGCGGCCTCCGAGTCCGCCCCGGCGCCGGAGTCGTCCGAGCCGACCAGTGCCGCGCCGAGCGCCGACGGCGCCGACGGCGCCGAGGCCTCCGGCGACACCACGGCCCCCGGGACCAAGCTCAAGATCGGCGACCGGGCCGTGCTCCCCTACCGCTACACCGCCGACAAGAAGGGCACGGTCGCCGTCACCGTGACCGCGATCGACAAGGGCGCGGAGTCGGACATGGCCTCCTTCGGCGCCAAGGCGAAGGGCATGACCCCGTACTACATCCGGATGAAGGTGGAGAACGTCGGCGGCACCGACCTCTCCTACGCCTCGCTGAAGCTGGACGGGGTCCTCGAGGGCGGCGGCCCCACCGGCGTCATCCTGATCGGCGGCCTCCCCGGCAAGTGCAAGAGCGAGTCGGCGCCGTCCGACTTCAAGACGAAGGGCGCGTCCTACGAGACCTGTGCGCTCAGCGCCTCGAAGACCGGCCCGGTGACGGGCGCCTCGTACGACGAGGGCGACGCCTACAGTGACAGCCCCGTCGTGTGGTCCGCGGGCTGACTGTCGGCCGTACGGCGCGGCGGGCCGGCCGGTGGTGCGTCCACCGTCCGGCCCGCCGTGTCGCGTTCCCGGCGCCGCAAGGGGTGCCGGGCGGGGATCACAGCATGATGAGCAGCCGCGTGTCCGCCTTCAGTTTGCGATTCACGGAACGGCTCTGCACATACACCTCGAGCTTCGGATTGTTCCCCGCTTTCACGGACACCGTGCCCTTCACTCCCGAACCGAAAAGAAGGCTGCGCGCCGCGTCGCCCGTATAAGCGCGATCGGTGTCCTTCTCCACGACGATGACTTCCTTGTCGGGCTGCACCTGGACGCGCGCGCCCAATTGGTAATAGCAGGCGCCGCGCTCGTACGTGACCCCCGGATGGGAATTCACGAACGGGCGGATCTCCGCCTCCTTGTCGACCTTCAGCAGGCGGTACTTGTCCGCCGGTATCGGCTCCAGATTCGCCCGCACCTCGTCGACGGAGATGTCCTGGCCGACGGCGAACAGGTTCTTCGTGCCGCGCACGCCCTGCTCGCGCCCGCGCAGGAAGCTGGTGGCCGCGGCGCGCACGGTGCCGATGGCCTCCTCGACGCCCTGCTGGGAGTCGGCGTCCCATATCGCGATGTTCCCCGCGGGGAAGCCGTAGTTCTGCGCGGTGCGCTTGGCCAGTGAGTTCGGCACGAGGATCGCCGAGGTCCAGTGGCCGGGAAGGGCGCCCATCGTGGCGGTGATCCGGTCGAGCCACGGACCGAGGATCGACATGTCGCCGTCGTGCCGGCGGTCTCCTCCCGATGCGTTCTCCTCGCCGTCCGTGACCACGATCTGGAGGAAGCTGTGCTCCCCGTACTCCTCCCAGATGTGGCCCAGGTCGTCGAGCGACTTCAGCGAGGCCTCGATCAGCGCCGTCGCCCCGTTGTTCACCTTGTAGAGCCCTCGCATGGACGGAAGGTGCTTCACGTCCATGTCCCACACCAGATTCTCCACCCGGTGGTCGAAGGAATAGAGGCTGATCCGCGTCTCGTGCCCGAGGCTGTCCGACTCGGCCTTCAGACCGGCGACGAATTCGTCGACGACCCGCACGAGCTGGTGCTGGTGCTGATACATGGAACCGGAACAGTCCACGACCAGAGCGACGTGATTCACCTTGTGCTGGATCTTGCGCACAGACATGCCTACGCTCCCCCTCCGACGGGAATTCCCCGTCCCCCGAGTGATGTATTCACTCTAGGGGCGACCACTGACAACGCCGGGTCGCGAACTCCCCCTCAGGAAGCGAGCGCCTTTTCGCGCAGGACGAAGGACTTCGGGACGCCGCCCGGTTGGGGCTTGCCCTGCTTCCGCCCGACGGCCCGGTAGCCCGCCGCCGCGTAGTACGCGTTCAGCGGCCCGTTGCCCGCCAGACAGTCGAGCCGCACCAGCGACCGGCCCGTCCCGGCGACCCGTCGCTCCGCGGCGCGCAGCAGTTCCCGGCCCGTGCCGGGGGGTGCGGCAATGCGGTCGGTCATCAGGCGGTGCACGTATCCGGCCGGGGTGTCCTGCGGGCCCCAGGCGTCCTCGTCGCCCCACCACAGCTCCCACGCCCCGGCCACCCGGCCGTCCGGCGTCCGCGCCAGCCACACCTCGCCGTGCTCCATGACCCGGCGGAAGTGGTCGGCGCCGAGTTCGCCTGGCTGCCACTGGCCGGTGATCCCCCGGGCGTGCATCCAGCGTGCGGCCGCATCCCGCAGTCGCACCAGCTCCGCGAGGTCGGAGCCGGAGTCTGCCGAGGCGCGCCGGCAGTCCAGTCCCGGCACGGCCGCCGTGGCACCGCTCACCGGCGCAGCACCAGCGTCAGGAAGCCGAAGCTGTCCCGGTAGGTGTGCAGCCACTCGTCGCGGCGGGCGTGGGACCACGCGAGGAGTCCGGCGCTCTCCGGGTCGTCGGGGTGGTCGAGCGCCCAGGCGGCCAACTCGCCCCACAGCGACCACTCGTAGGCGTCCAGCTCCTGCCGGGTGCTGGCGTGGCCGTTCACCGGTACCCAGCCCTCGGCCACGACCCGGTCCACCGTCGTCGCCAGGTCCGTGAAGTCGCCGAGCATCTCGACGGCCTCCGCGGTCGGCTCGCTCAGCCAGTACCCGTCGCCGATCAGGACGCTGCCCCCGGCCGCCAGCCGGGTGCGGGCCGCGGCGAGCGTGGGCAGCAGCCCGCCGAACGCGTGCGCCGCGCCCACGCTCAGGACCAGGTCGAACGGTTCCGGCGCCACGTACTCCTCGGCCTTGACGCAGTGCAGCTCAAGCCGGTCCGCGACCCCGCGCTCCTGCGCCGCCGCCCGCGCCAGCGCCAGCGCCGACTCCGACGTGTCCACCCCGACCGCCCGCAGCCCCGGCCGCGCCTCCAGCGCCCGCAGCAGCCACTCCGCCGTCCCGCACCCGAGATCGAGCACCCGGCCGCCCTCCCGGGGCAGCGCACCGTCCAGGAGCCGGCTCACGGAGGTGTCGTCCAAGGGGGACTTGATGGGGTGCGCGGCATGGGCGAGGTTCGAGATCTGCTCAGGATTCATCCGCGCAGCCTCCCAAGGCGCCCGCGCCCGCGCATCCGCTTTTCCCGCGGGCCTCGTGGCACACGACGCCGAGCCGAGACGGTCGCCCCGGAGAGCGCGGCCGTGGACGGGCGGCGGGCATCGGCGTAGGCTGACGGGACCCTCGATCTCTGACTGAGTCAACTGTCTGAGGTGTCGCATGACCGTCGACGACGTCCGGTCCTTCAACCGCTTCTACACGAATGTCATCGGGGCGCTCGACTACGGCCGCCACCTGTACGCCCCGTACACCCTCACCGAGTCCCGGGTGCTGTACGAGCTCGCCCACACCGAGCAGGTCGACGTGGCCGATCTGCGGACGCTGCTGGCGCTCGACGCGGGGTATCTGAGCCGGATCCTCGGCAAGTTCGAGCGGGCGGGGCTCGTCGAGCGGGCGTCGTCCGAGACGGACTCGCGGCGGCGGCGCGTCACGCTCACGCCGGACGGGCGGGCCGCCGCGCACCTGCTGGACGAGCGGTCGCAGGCGGCGGTCGGCTCGCTGCTCGCTCCCGTGCCGGCCGCGGACCGCGCGCGGCTGTCCGAGGCGCTGCGCACCGTGCGCGAGGTGCTCGGCGACGGCCGCGCCGCCCCGCACGAGGACAACGTGCTGCTGCGCGACCCCGGCCCGGGCGACCTGGGCTGGATCGTCGCGCGCAACGGCGCGGTGTACGCGGCCGAGTTCGGCTGGAACGCCGAGTACGAGGGGCTGGTCGCCCGGATCGTCGCCGACTTCGCCGAGGACCACGACCCGTATCTGGAGCGGGTGTGGATCGCGGAGCTCGACGGGCGGCCGGTGGGCTGCGTCATGTGCGTACGGGACGCGGCTCCCGGGACCGCGCGGCTGCGGCTGCTGCTCGTGGAGCCGGGGGCGCGCGGGCTCGGCGTCGGGGACCGGCTGGTGCGTGCGGTGATCGACTTCGCGCGCGGGGTCGGCTACCGCGAGCTGGTGCTGTGGACCAACGACGTGCTGAAGGCGGCCCGTTCGCTCTACCTGCGGCACGGGTTCGTGCTGGCCGGGGAGAAGCCGCACCGGTCGTTCGGCGCCGATCTGAACGGTCAGGACTGGCGGCTCCCGCTGCACGGCGCGGCCGGTGACTGAGCCGACTGAGCCCGCCGCGGCGGGGCGCCTCTGGGTAGGGTCCGCCTCATGAAACTGGCGTTCTCCACCCTCGGTGTCCCCGGCCTCCCCCTCCCCGACGTCCTGCGGCTCGCCACCGGGCACGGCTACCACGGGGTGGAGCTGCGCGCGCACCCCGAGGAGCCGGTGCATCCGGGGCTCGGCGCGGGCGAACGGGCCGACGCCGCCGCGCTGTTCCGGGCCGCGGGCGTGGAGGTGCTCGGTGTCGCCGGGTACGCGCGCGTGGCGGCGCCCGGCGCGGACGAGCCCGTCCTCGACGAGGTGCGGGCCCTCGTCGAGCTGGCCGCGGACCTGGGGGCCGGGTACGTCCGGGTCTTCCCCGGCGGCGGCACCGAGCAGCCGGGGAGCGAGGCGGACGCGGCGGCCGTGCGCCGGTTGCGCGCCGCCGCCGGGCACGCCGAGGCGCGCGGGGTGCGGGTCCTCCTGGAGACGCACGACTCGCACCGGACCGGTGCCGACGCGGCCCGGGTGCTCGACGGCGTCGGACACCCGTCGGTCGGTGTGCTGTGGGACCTCATGCACACCTGGCTCGGCGGGGAGCAGCCCACGGCCTCGTACGACCGCCTGCGCCCCCACCTGGGTTATGTGCAGGTCAAGGACATTGCGGGGCCCGACGACACGGTGCCGCTCGGGCTCGGCGCCGGGGTGCTGCCCCTCGAGGAGTGCGTGGAGGTGCTCAGCCGGGACGGGTGGGACGGCTGGCTGTGCTGGGAGTACGAGGCGCGGTGGTACGACGCGGCCGCGCCGCTGCCCGGGCTCCTCGGCGCGGGCCGGGAGCACGTGGCGCGGCTGCTCAACGAGGCGGCGTAGGCCGGAGGTCGGCACCGGCGGCACCGGCGGCACCGGTGACGTCGGCGGTATCGGCCGGTCGCGGGGCGCCGTCGGGTGCCGGGGGCTGCACGGCGGTGGCCGCGGGCGCCGTCCTTCTGCGCGGGCCCACCGAGGTGACCGCGACGCCGGCCACCAGGAGGGCGGCCGCGCACCAGCGCAGCGGGGTGACGGACTCGTCCAGGAAGAGCGCCGCCGCGGCCATGCCGAAGGCGGGGACCAGGAGCGAGTAGGGCGCGACCGTCGACGCGGCGTAGCGGCGCAGCAGCCTGCTCCAGGCGCTGAAGCAGAAGAGCGTCGACACGAGCGCGACGAAGAGGATCGCACCGGCACCGGGCAGGTCCAGGGAGCGGAGCGCCTCGGCGTCGGCCGACGGGCCCTCGAAGACGAGGGACAGCCCGAGGAGCGGCAGGACGGGGACCGTGCTCGACCAGACCATGAAGTTGAAGGGGGCGCCGGGCGACGCCTTGCGGGTGAGGACGTTCGAGACGCCCCAGAACGACGCGGCGACCAGGACCAGGGCGAACGCGCCGAGCGGGCCCGTGCTGCCCTCGTCGACCGCGGCCACCGCGATCCCGGCGAGCGCCACGGCCATGCCCGCGATCCGCACCCGGCCGGGGCGTTCGCCGAGGAACGCGCACGCGATCAGCGCCGTGAACACCGCCTGGATCTGGAGGACGAGGGAGGACAGGCCCGCGGGCATCCCGGCGTTCATGCCGAGGAAGAGCAGGCCGAACTTGCCGACGCCCAGGGCGAGTCCGACGCCGACGACCCAGCGCCAGGGCACGCACGGGCGGCCCACGAGGAACACGGCGGGCAGCGCGGACAGCAGGAAGCGCAGGGCGCAGAACAGCAGCGGCGGGAAGTGGTCGAGGCCGATGTCGATGACGACGAAGTTCACGCCCCACAGGGCGGCGACGAGGACGGCGAGGCCGGTGTGCGCGGGTCTCATGCGTCGAGGATCACGCGGACCGACCGTGTAGCACCAGCGAAGTCTGCTGCATGGTTGGATGTAGCCCTGCTGAAGAGTGCACGGGGTGCGGCGGGATCCGGAGCGGTACGGAGGCGGTCACATGCTCGATCTGCAACGACTGAGGGCACTGCACGCCGTCTGCGTCCACGGGAGCGTCGGCGCCGCCGCGGCCGCGCTCGGCTACACCCCCTCGGCCGTCTCGCAGCAGATCGCCAAACTGGAGCGCGAGACGCGCACGGTGCTGCTCGAGCGCGAGGGGCGCGGCGTGCGGCTGACCGACGAGGCGCTGCAACTCGCCGACACCGCAGGCGAGTTGATGGCGATCATGGAGCGGGCCGAGACCGGGATCGAGGAACGGCGCGGGGTGCCGGCCGGGCGGCTGACGGTCGCGGCGTTCGCGTCGGCGGCGCGCGGCCTGCTGCCCGCGACCCTGGCCGAACTCGCCGTGCGGCATCCGGCGCTCGACGTACGGCTGTCCGAGGTGGACCCGCATCTGTCGGTGGACCTCGTCGCCAAGGGGGCCGTCGACCTCGCGGTCGCCCACGACTGGGACATCGCGCCGCTGCCCGCCCCGGCCGGGGTCGAGCAGGCGGTGCTCGGGGACGACCTGTGCGATCTCGTCGTGCCGGCCGGGCATCCGCTGGCCGGACGGACGGCCGTGCGGCGGGCGGAGCTGGCCGAGGAGCGGTGGGTGTCGCAGCCGCCGGGGCGGGTGTGCCACGACTGGCTCGTCCGGACGATGCGCGGGGTCGGGGTCGAGCCGCGGATCGTGCACCAGGCGGAGGAGAACCCGACGCTGGCCGCGCTCGTGGGGGCGGGGCTCGGGGTGGCGGTGCTGCCGCGGCTCGGGCGGGGGGTCCTGCCGGACGGGGTCGTGGTGGTGCGGATGGAGCCGGTGCCGCGGAGGCGGTTGTACGCGGTGTGGCGGGGCGGCACCACGCGGAGACCTGCGGTCAGCGAGATGGTGCGGGTGCTGCGGGCTCGGGGGGCCGACTGCCTCGTCGCGGTCTGAACCCGGCTCTCCGTCCGGTGGGGCTTCTCGCGCAGTTCCCCGCG
>NZ_WWIA01000268.1 GCF_009870065.1 Streptomyces sp. SID5785
ACGAGCGGCACGACGCACACCCAGCGCAGCAGCACACCGACACCACGCGCCACACCGGCCACGACCCACACGAGAGCCCGGCCCACCGGCGCCAGGACGTACTGCCACAGCGCCACCCACGGCCACACGAACAGGGCGAGGCCCAGCCAGCGCAGCACGGTCAGCAGCAGGCGTCCCGACGGCGCGAGCACGTGTGAGGACAGCCACACCGCCGGGGCGACGACCAGGGTCCGCCACAGCCGGCGCAGGCCGTGGCCGAGCGGGGTCAGGACCGACGCGTGGAGCCACCGGGCCGGCCCGACGAGGCACACCCTCACCAGCCAGGCGAGCGCGCGGCCGAGCAGGGTGAGCGGCCACACGAAGACCGCCCACAGGACCAGTCCGAGCCCGCGCCCGAGGGGCACGAGCGCCTTCTCGCCGAGGAAGCGGGCGGCCACCGCGAGCGCGTCCCAGACCAGCCGCACCGGCACCACGACGACGAGCGCCAGGACGCGCACGGGCAGCCGGATCGCGGTGACCAGACAGCCCTCGGGCTCGGGTCGCTGCGGCATGCGGGTACGGCCCGTGCCGTGCAGGTCGCGGCTGCCGCCCGTGCGGTCCGTCCGGTCCGTCCGGTCGATGGAGTCCATGCCTGCTCTGACGCCGTCGCGGGCCGTGCGGATGCACTCTTCGGCAACGGATCGGGGCGGTGGCTGACACCTGCGCAGGCGGGAACCATCCTGTACGGGTACGCGTTCGTTCTCAGAGACACATAATTCCGGAGGGGAACCCCGCATGATCACGCTCACGAAGGAAGACGGCCCGGCCGACCTGGACGGTGTGACGCACCTGTCCATCGGGGTGTCCTGGGACCCCACTTCCGGCAGCAGCGGCGGGGTCCTCGGCGCCCTGCGCCGCAAGCAGGGCACGGACCTCGACCTGATCGCCATCGCGATGTCGGGCGGCGACCCGGTGCGCCTGGCAGGCCTCGACTCACTGGACCCGATGGGCAACGGCTCGCTGGCGCACAGTGGTGACAACCAGACGGGCAAGGGCGAGGGTGACGACGAGACGGTCACCGTCGAGTTCGCCCGGCTCCCGCAGCAGATCACGTCGATCGTGTTCATCGCCGCGGCCTACAAGAAGGGCAGCTCGTTCCAGAAGGCGCGCAACATCAGCTTCAAGGTGTACGACGCGACGGGCGGCACGACGCAGCAGGTCGCCGACATCTGGCCGAGCCTGATGAGCAGTGACAACGGCTGCGCGGTGGCCAAGGCCATGCGCGTGGGCGCCAGCTGGAAGCTCGAGGTCATCAACACGACCGGCAAGATCAAGCAGGGCGACGAGCACGCCCTGATGCGCTTCGCCGCGAGCAAGTAGCAGTGAGCGCCCGGCGGTTCGCCTCCGCCGGAGCGCACACGGGGCGGCCGGTTCCTGGAACCGGCCGCCCCGCGCCGTCCGCCGCGCAGGCGTTCACTCCACCTCGATGCCGAAGTCCCCGAGCAGCTGCTCCAGGCCGCCCGGATAGCCCTTGCCGCCGAGGACGAAGTCCCAGTCGCCCGAGGGCCGGTGGCGGAACGAGCCGAGCACGAGGGCCGTCTCGCCGGCCCGCCCGTCGGACACGTCGAGGCGGCCCAGTTCGGCGAGCGCGGGGTCGAGCAGACGGATGCACGCGTCGGTGAAGCCCGACAGGTCGGCGTGCGGGTCCGTCTCCGGGTCCACGGCGGCCACCAGGACCAGCCGGTCGGCCTCGGCGGGCAGCGCGTCGAACGCGACCCGCAGGGCGGCCCTGTCCGGCGCCGTGGCATCGACCGCGCGGACCGAACCGTCCGGCGTCCGCTCGTTGTTGAAGAAGACGAAGTGGTCCTCGCTCAGGACGCGGCTGCCGCGGCACACCAGGGCGCACACGTCCAGGGCCACCCTGCCGGACCAGCGCATGCCGAGCACGTTGTGGTCACCGGACGCATCGCCGGAGGCGTCGCCGGACGAGGAGCCGGACGAGGCGTTGGACGAGGAGCCGGGGGCGGCCGGCGCGGGCCCGGCGGGGGCGGACCTGCCGCCGTCGCCCAGACGCCCGCGCAGCCCGTGCCGGTGCAGCAGGTCGACGAGCTCACCACCGGCGATCAGCTCCAGCGGCTTGCCCCGCACGAACGTGTGCGAGCCGGGACCGAACCCCGAAGTCGTCACGAGGACACCCTTGTTGGCGCCGCGGTCCTGGACCGTGCCGTACAGGTCGCGGACGGCGGTGGGCGGCACGGTGTTCCGGTACCGCTTCACCTGGACGACGATCTTGCCGCCCCGGATCGGGGTCGGGTCGAGCGCGTCGACGTCGACGCCGCCGTCGTTGGACCGCTGGGTGGTCACCGCCTCCATGCCCATCGCCCGGAACAGATCGGCGACGAGCTCCTCGAACGCCAGCGGGTCCATGGCGTACAGGTCCGGCTCGCCGTCGGCGCCGCCGTGCGTGACCACCCGGTTCCCGACGTCCTGCGGCTGCCGGTCGGGGCGGACCGCGGTCAGCTGGTCGGGGCGCGGCGAGAGCTGGCCGCGCAGGGCGTCGGTGAGGCAGCTGACCGGGTCCACCCGGGTCAGGTGCAGCGCGGTGAAGTCCGCGCGCCGGGCCAGGGCGGTGGCCAGGAAGATCTCGCCGCGGCGGCCGGTCGCCGGGTCGGGCGCGTCCACGAACCCGTTCAGCGCGACCGAGTCGAGGATGCCGTACTCGTCCGCGGCGAACAGCTGGTGCAGGACGAGCAGCACGCTCTGCGCCAGGACCTCCCGGTACAGGGCGCGCCGCTGGGTGACGGGGCGGGCGGTCTCCTTGTCCTGGTCCTGGGAGGGCACGTACCGCACGGCGCGGGCCTCGGGGACGACCTCGTAGGCGGGCAGCTCCCAGTTCAGGACGAGCTGCCGGGCCGCCGGGTCGAAACCGGCGCTGACCTGGCGGGGGAACCCCTCCGGCCAGGACGTCGACGCGTACAGGGCGGCCGAGAAGTACTCGACGACGGACTCGGGTTCGCCCCGGCGGACGGCGTCGGTGGCCTCGGTGACCGCCGTGTTGTGCCGGCGCACCTCGGCCTGCCGGTCCTCGGCGCCCCGCGCGTGCTCGCGCTGCGCCGCCGCGAGCTGCTGCTGCCGCTGCGCCTCGGCGGCCTGCGCGGCATGCCAGTCGCGCTGGTAGCGGGCCTGCGCCTCGGCCTGGGCCTGCGCCCGCCGGCCCGCGGTCCAACCACCCTGCGCCTGGTACTGGTTCGGGTCCGGCATCCGCACGGGCCAGGCGAGCCGGCCGGCGTCGAACGGCGGCACCTCCACCGAGCGCAGCAGGGCCGCGGCGGCGAACGGCGCAGCGGCGCAGCCCGCGCCGAGCAGTCCCTGGAGCGCCTCGACCTCCGCGTCGAGCTCCGCGGTGCGCCGGGCGGCCTCGGCCTGCCGGTACTGGCGGTACTCCTGGGCGGCGTGCCGCTGGTGGGCGCGGGCCCGCCGGTCCTCCTCGCGGCGCCGCCGTTGCTCGGCCTCGAACTGCCGCTGGCGCTGCCGCTGCGCCTCGGCCCAGGTGTTGACGAATCCAGCAGAGCGTCGACTCATGCGCTCAGGCCCTCCCCAGAACGTCGGCAGCGCCGACCGAACTCCGGCCGCCCCCACGACCGGTCGTGACCGACCGACTTTATCCGCCCCTCAGGGTCACCGGCATGCCGGAGCGGGATATGCGCCGCACCGGCGGCCGGACAGCACGCGAGCCCCCGCTCCGTCTCCGGAGAGGGGGCTCGCGCCGGACGGCGGCTACTTCACGACGGTGAGCGGCAGCAGCTTCTTGCCCGTGGGGCCGACCTGGATGGACGTGTCCATCGCGGGGCAGACACCGCAGTCGAAGCACGGGGTCCAGCGGCAGTCCTCGACCTCGGTCTCGTCGAGGGAGTCCTGCCAGTCCTCCCACAGCCAGTCCTTGTCGAGGCCCGAGTCGAGGTGGTCCCAGGGCAGGACCTCCTCGTAGGTGCGCTCGCGGGTCGTGTACCAGTCGACGTCGACGCCGTACTTGACGAGCTCCTTGTCCGCGCACTGCATCCAGCGGTCGTACGAGAAGTGCTCGCGCCAGCCGTCGAAGCGGCCGCCGTCCTCGTACACGGCGCGGATGACGTCGCCCATGCGGCGGTCGCCGCGGGACAGGAGGCCCTCGACGATGCCGGGCTTGCCGTCGTGGTACCGGAAGCCGATGGAGCGGCCGTACTTCTTGTCGCCGCGGATCTTGTCGCGGAGCTTCTCGAGACGGGCGTCCGTCTCGGCCGCCGACAGCTGCGGGGCCCACTGGAACGGCGTGTGCGGCTTGGGCACGAAACCGCCGATGGAGACCGTGCAGCGGATGTCGTTGGACCCGGAGACCTCGCGGCCCTTCTGGATCACGTTCATCGCCATGTCGGCGATCTGCAGGACGTCCTCGTCCGTCTCGGTGGGCAGACCGCACATGAAGTACAGCTTCACCTGACGCCAGCCGTTGCCGTACGCCGTGGCGACGGTGCGGATCAGGTCCTCCTCGCTGACCATCTTGTTGATGACCTTGCGCATGCGCTCACTGCCGCCCTCGGGGGCGAAGGTGAGGCCGGAGCGGCGGCCGTTGCGGGTCAGCTCGTTGGCCAGGTCGACGTTGAACGCGTCCACGCGGGTCGACGGGAGGGACAGGCCGATCTTGTCCTCCTCGTACCGGTCCGCGAGGCCCTTGGCGATCTCGCCGATCTCCGAGTGGTCCGCGGAGGACAGCGAGAGCAGGCCGACCTCCTCGAAGCCGGTCGCCTTGAGCCCCTTGTCGACCATCTCGCCGATGCCGGTGATGCTTCGCTCCCGCACGGGGCGCGTGATCATGCCGGCCTGGCAGAAACGGCAGCCGCGGGTGCAGCCGCGGAAGATCTCGACGGACATCCGCTCGTGCACCGTCTCGGCGAGCGGCACGAGGGGCTGCTTGGGGTACGGCCACTCGTCGAGGTCCATGACGGTGTGCTTGGACACGCGCCACGGCACGCCCGACCGGTTCGGCACGACGCGGCCGATGCGGCCGTCGGGCAGGTACTCGACGTCGTAGAACGCCGGGATGTAGATGCTGCCTGTGCGGGCGAGGCGGAACAGGACCTCCTCGCGGCCGCCCGGACGCCCCTCGGCCTTCCACTGCCGGATGATCTCCGTCATGTCGAGCACGGCCTGCTCGCCGTCGCCGATCACCGCGGCGTCGATGAAGTCCGCGATCGGCTCGGGGTTGAACGCGGCGTGGCCGCCCGCGAGGACGATCGGGTCGTCGAGCGTGCGGTCCGCGGAGCGCAGCGGGATGCCCGCGAGGTCGAGCGCCGTCAGCATGTTCGTGTAGCCGAGCTCGGTGGAGAAGCTCAGCCCGAAGACGTCGAAGGCCTTGACGGGGCGGTGCGAGTCGACCGTGAACTGCGGTACGGAGTGCTCGCGCATCAGCGCTTCGAGGTCCGGCCAGACGCTGTAGGTGCGCTCGGCGAGGACGCCCTCGCGCTCGTTGAGCACCTCGTAGAGGATCATGACGCCCTGGTTGGGCAGACCGACCTCGTAGGCGTCCGGGTACATCAGCGCCCAGCGGACGTCGCAGGACTCCCACGGCTTGACCGTGGAGTTGAGCTCTCCGCCGACGTACTGGATCGGCTTCTGCACATGCGGGAGCAGCGCTTCGAGCTGCGGGAACACAGACTCGACCGCTGTGGGCGCCGCGGCGGCGGCTTCGGCAGGCATAACCGTGGACCTTCGTGAGCTGACAGGGGTGACCCTCAAGCCTAACCCGCCGCGAGACGCGGCTGAGCCGCGTCGGCCCACACACCCGGCAGCTCGGCCTCCCGCCGCGCCGCCGTGGCCTGCTCGTACCCGTGGAGCAGGCCCCAGGTGAACCCGTTCTCCCCCGCCGCGTGGGCCTGCATCGCGAGATCGCGCAGGGCCTCGCGTGCGACGACGCTGTCCTGGTGGTCGCCGAGCACCGTCTGCACGTCCTTCATGCTCCGGGCGAAGCGGCGGGCCTGCTTGCCGAGCGCGGGCACCGCGGTCTCGCCCGCGTACCGGGCGCGCTTGGCGGCCTTGCGGGCCTCGTGCAGGGCGAGGTCGCGGTCCGGGCCCGGCTCCAGGGCGAGGGCGTGCTCGACGTGTGCGGCGAGCCGGGCGTGATCGCGCAGCGCGGCCTCGGCCAGCACCTCGGCGGCGGGGCGGGCGGCCCGCTTCCGGCGCAGCGGCGGGTCGGCGAGCAGCGCGTCGAGTCCGTCGAGCAGGGCCAGGTACCGCTTGCTGTCGAGGACGGCGACGGTGTGCCGGCGCGAGCCCTGGCGGCGGGCGACGGCCCAGGTGCGCAGCCGGCCGCGGACCGGGCCGAGCAGCAGGTGGCGCGGCAGGGCGTCGATCCGGCCGGTGATCCGCTCGGTGAGCACCTCGCGGTCCCGGTCGATGCCGAGCTCCCCGGCGAGCCACTTGAGCTCGTCGCCGAGCGGCCCGGTGACGCGGGGGTCGAGGAGCTTCCTGTACGTCTTGAACGCGCTGCGCAGGCGTCGCGTCGTGACCCGCATCTGGTGCAGGGCGTCGGGCAGGTCGCGGCGCACGTCGGGGTCGAGGTCGACGAGGGCGTCGCGCTGCGCGCGCAGCCGGGCCAGGACATGGGCGCCTGCGTCGGTGCCGGGGTCCTCGGCGGCCGGGCGGGGCACGGGTGCGGCGCCGGTCTCCGCGAGGGCGCGGGCCAGCTTCGAGGAAGCGGCGGAGCGGTGGACACCGGCCTTGCGGAGCCGCTTCTCGACCTTGGTGAGGAAGGCGGGGTCGCCGCCGTCGGCGAGCTCGACCTCGATCTCGGTCCAGGCGGTGGCGCGCTCGCCGTCGGCCCGCTCGGCGCGCACGGCGTCGACGCTGACCTCGGCGAGCAGGGTGCCGTCCGCGCCGGTCAGTTCGGTGACGTCGCGGGTGGACAGGAGGCGGACGACGGGGACGAGGGCGTCGCCGCGGACGCGGGAGCGGACGAGCCCGGCGAGGGCGCGCGGCACGGCCGTACCGGTCAGCGGGGCGCGCACCTCGTCGCGGACGCCCTCGCTCAGGGCGACGGGGAGCTTGAGGTGCCAGCCCGCGTCGGCGCCGCCGGTGCGGCGGCGCAGGGTGATGCGGGCGGCGGCCAGGCGCCGGTCGGCGGTGTCGTAGTAGACGGCGTCGAGCTCGGTGACGCCCTGGGGCACGGTGGCCTCGACGCCGGGGACCTTGCGCAGGTCGGGCAGCCGGAAGGGCTCGTCCGGGGCGTCGTACTTCCGCTCGATCTCGCGCTTCGTCTCCGCCATGAACCGAATCTAATCGCCCCCTCCCCCCACGGAAAGAGCCCCGGTCGCGGCGAACCGCGCGAGCGACCCGACGAGGCATCACCCGGGCGACGACACCGGTCCCCGACGGCGGGCCGTCGCGGCCCGGGACGGCGGACTGCGCCCGACGCCGGGCCGAACGCCCCGGAGGGGGCGGGTGGGCGGGATCAGGCCCCGGCCACGACGCACAGAGCCCGGACAGGCCACCCGCCCGCGGCAACGACAGGGCCGACACGAGCGCTCAACCAGGGCCAGCCGCTCGCCCCGGGCCCGGCCAGGACACGGCGTGCCCGAGCAAAACGGACTGCGCCCGGCCCCGGGCCGAACGCCCCCGAAGGGGGCGGGTGGGTGGGATCAAGGCCCGGCCACGACGCGCAGGGCCCGGACGGACCACCCACCCGCGGCAACGACAGGACCGACA
>NZ_WWIA01000269.1 GCF_009870065.1 Streptomyces sp. SID5785
CGAACGCCGCACGCACCGTCTGTGACCGACGTGCCCCGCGCCCCGGGAGGGGCGCGGGGCACGTGTCCGCGTGGCGCCGGTGCGTCAGCGCACGGGCTCGAGCTCCTCGCTTGCCTGCGGTTCGGCGCTGCGCCACAGCCGCGCGTACGCCCCGCCCGCCGCGAGGAGTTCGGTGTGCGTGCCGTACTCGACGGGCCTTCCGGCGTCCATCACCAGCACCTTGTCGCACCGCTGCGCGGTGGTGAGACGGTGCGCGACGAGCAGCGCCGTGCGGTCCCGCGCCGCCCTGAACATGCCGTCCAGGACGGCGGATTCGGCGCTCCGGTCGAGCATCGCGGTCGCCTCGTCCAGGAGCAGCAGGTCGGGGTCGACGAGCGCCACCCGGGCGAGCGCCACGAGCTGACGCTCTCCGGCCGACAGGTTCGCACCCGCCTGGCGCACGGGATGCCGGAACCCTCCGGGCAGCCGGGCGAGCGCCGCGGTGGCGCCCACGGCCTCGGCGGCGGCGGTCACCTCCGCGTCCGACGCGTCGGGCCTGCCGTAGCGGATGTTCTCCGCGACGTCGCCCTCGAACAGGTGCGCCTCCTGCGGGACGATGCCGATCAGCCGCCGGTAGGCGACCGGGTCGTACCGGGTGATGTCGACGCCGTCGAGCCGCACCGTGCCGGACGACGGGTCGTGGAACCGCGCGAGGATCTTCACCAGCGTGGACTTGCCCGCGCCGGTGGCTCCGACCACGGCGACACTCGTGCCCGCGTCCAGGACCAGCTCCGGCACGTGCAGGGTGTCCGCGTCGGAGCCTTCGTACCGGAAGGTCACGTCCCGCAGTTCGACCCGCCCCTCGACGCTCTCGGGCACGGGTGCGGGGTCGGCCGCCGGCCGCTGGGTGGGCTCGGTCGCGAGCAGTTCCGTCACCTTGCGCACGCTGGTGCGGGTCTGCAGGTACGCGTCGTAGATGGAGGACAGCTGCTGGATCGGCCCGTAGAACTGGCCGAGCAGGAGCAGGAACGCCGCGAGGACACCGGCGGTCACCGCGCCGCTCGCCACGAGGTGCCCTCCGGCCAGCACCACCAGCGCCATGGAGAGTTCCGAGCAGAACGCCAGGAAGGGGAAGTACAGCGAGATGTAGCGCTGTCCCTTCACCTGGATGAGGCGGTTCAGGTCGGACAGGGCGCTGAAGCGCTTCGCGGTGCTGTGCTGCCTGCCGTGGGACTGGGCGACGCGCAGCCCGGCGACGTTCTCGCGCAGCGAGGTGTTCACCTTGCCCAGCTGGTCGCGTGCCTCGGCGTACGCGCTCGAACTGAGCCGCCGGAACACCGGTGTCACCAGGGCGATCAGCGGGAACGGCGCGAGGGCGGCGAGGGCCAGCCGGTGGTCGAGCGCGAGCATGGCCACGGCGATGCCCGCCATGGTCAGCACGCTCACCAGGCCCTGCACCATGCCCTGTTGCAGGAACTTCGACAGCGAGTCGATGTCGACCGTCATCCGGGTGAGCAGGCTGCCGCCGCTCTCCTTCTCGTAGTGGTCGACGCCGAGCCGCTGCAAGTGCCGGAAGCTGCGCATCCGCAGGGCGTACTGCACCGCCTCCGAGGCCCGGGCACTGATGAGGGTCTGGTACGTGTAGACGCACCAGTTGGCCGCGCACAGCAGCAGGGACAGCGCGGCGATCCACCACACGGCGTGCATCGAGCCGGCCGTGATGCCGTCGTCGATGCCGTGCTGGAGCAGGATCGGCACGGCGACGCGGGCCAGGGCGTCGAAGACGATCAGGGCGAGCGCGATCGCCAGCAGGGTGCGCACGGGCCGCAGGACGGAGCGCAGCGTGGGCGGCGCGTCCCGGCCCGCCGCCGTGAGCGAACGCTCCGGCAACTCGGCGAAGCGGTCCCGGCGTCCGGCCGGCTCCGTGGACGGCGCGGAGTCCACGGACTGCGCGGGCTCCGTCGCGCGGCCGGGCCACAGCTCGTCCGGCGTGCGGGCGGTCCGCTCCGCGATGTCCTCGCTGTCGCCCGCGATCAGCTCCTGGAAGACGACGCAGCGTCCGGCGAGTTCCTCGTAGGTGCCGGTGTCGGCGACACGGCCGCCGTCCAGCACCACGATCCGGTCGGCGAGACGCAGGGTCGAGCGGCGGCGGGCGATCAGCACGGTGATGCGGTCCGCGCCCACATGGTCCTCGAGGGCGCGGTGGATGGCCGACTCGGTCGTGGCGTCCACCGCGGAGGTGGCGTCGTCGACGATGAGCACGGGCGGGCGTTCCAGCAACGCGCGGGCGAGTGCGAGCCGTTGGCGCTGTCCGCCCGAGAGGTTCTGCCCGCGCTCGGCGAGCCGGGTGTCGTAGCCGTCGGGGAGCGCGGTGACGAAGGCGTGTGCACCCGCCGCCTCGGCCGCGGCGACGACCTGCTCGTCGGTCGCGCCCTCGTGTCCGTAGGCGATGTTCTCCCGGACGCTGCGGGCGAAGAGGAAGGGCTCCTCGAAGACCACGCCGACCTGGGAGCGCAGCGATTCCAGGCGCAGGGTGCGGATGTCGACCGGTCCGTCGGCGGTGGCGAGGGCGACGCGGCCCGATGTGGCGTCGTAGAAGCGCGGGATGAGGAGCGAGAGGGTGGACTTGCCGGAGCCGGAGGGTCCGACGACGGCGACGGTCTCCCCGGCGGTGACGCGGAAGGAGACGTCGTGCAGGACCGGGTCGTCGTGCGTGTAGCCGAAGCCGACGTTCTCGAACAGCAGCTCCGTCGGCGCCTGCGGGAGGTCCGTGGCGCCGTCGTGGACCTCGGGGCGGGCGTCGACGAGTTCGAAGATCCGCTCGGCGGACGCGCGCGTGCGCTGCGCGATGACCAGGTACGAGGCGAACACCCGGGTCGGTCCGGTCAGCATGGTCAGGTAGGCGGCGAACGCGATGAACGTTCCGATGTCCACCGTGCGGTCCATGACCAGGCTGCCGCCGTACACGAGGACGGCGATCTGACCGAGGACCGGCAGGGCGAGCATGGTGGCGCCGGGGGCCGCGTGCACCCGCATGGTGCGCATGCGGCGGCGGAACAGACCGCGGGCGGCCCGGTCGAGGCGCCGGATCTCGCGGTCCTCCTGACTGAAGCCCTTCACGACGCGGACTCCGTCGATGGTCTCCTTGAGGTGCTCGGTGACCTCGGCGGCCTCGTTCGCCGCCCGGGCCGAGGTCTCGAAGACGCGCCGCCTGGTCCACAGGGCGACGGCGCCGAGCGCGAGCACGACGACCACGGTGACGGCGGTCAGCCGCGGGGAGAGCCAGAGCATCGCGACGATGCCGAACAGGTAGTAGGTGACGACGGTCAGCGGCACCGGCAGCATCGTGAGCATCTGCTGGATCTGCTGGAGGTCGCTGTTGGTGCGGGAGATGACCTGTCCGGTGCGCAGCCGGTCCTGGCCGGGTCCGTCGAGCCGCTGAATGCTGCGGAAGACGTCCTCGCGCAGGGCGTGCTGCACGTCGAGGGCGAGTTTGCCTCCGGTGAAGCGCCGTACGTAGTTGCCCGCGAAGTCGATCGCGGCGATCAGCACGAGTCCTGCGGCGAGCCAACCGATGCCGCTGCTGTCCCCGGCGACCGCCCGGTTCACGCCGTCCTTGGTGAGCAGGGGGCCGAGCGTCACGAGGACGATGCTGAGGATGGAGGAGAGGACGATCCCGGCCATGAGCCGGCGGCGCCGCAGGCAGATGCCCATCAGCCGGCGCAGCCAGCCGGGACCGGCTGTGGGGGTGGGTGAAGTCGGCATGCTTCCTCAGTGGTCGGCGGTGAGCGCGCGGACGGCCCCGTCGGGGCGGGTGCCCGACGCGACGAGTGCGGCGAGCCGGCGGGCGACGACGGTGGGCGGGTCCTGCGCGCGCATCTCGTCCCGCACCTGCGCGGCGGCGGTCCGCAGGCTCCGGTCGGTGAGCAGCCGGTGGATGTCGGCGGTGACCAGGCCCTGTTCGCCCGGGACGAAGCCACAGCCGCGGTCGGCCACGACGCGGGCGTTCACCGGGCGGTCGGCGCCCTGGCCGAACACGATCTGCGGGATGCCCGCGGAGAGGGCGGTCAGGGTGTTGCCCGCTCCGCCGTGGTGGATGAATCCGGCCGCACGGCCCAGCAGGGGGCCCATCGGGACCCAGGGCACGAGGCGCACGTTGTCGGGGAGGGTGTCGATCTCGCGGCGCCCGTGCTCGCCCAGGGAGAGGACGAACTCGGCGTCCACCTCGTGGGCGGACTCGACGACCCACCGCACCAGGTCGATTCCGTCGACCATCGGCTTGAGGGTGCCGAGGCTGACGACGACGCGCGGGCGGCCGGTGTCGGCGCTCCACCAGTCCTCCAGTACGGTCCCGCCGTTGTAGGGCACGTACCGCATGGACAGGAGATCGGGTTCGTCGAGCACCTGCATGCTCGGCGGGGCGATGTCCACCCAGGCCAGGTCCCGTGGGGGCGCGTCGACGCCGTGCCGGGCGTACGCCTCGTCCATCGACCGGGTGACCCCCTCGACGTGGAAGCGCTGGTGACCGAAGCCGACGGTCTGCAGGACGACCGGGATGTCGTGCTTCGCGGCGACCAGCGGCCCCGCGACGCCGAGCGGCGGGTAGACGACGAGGTCCGGCTGCCACGCGCCCGCGAAGTCGACGAGGGCGTCGGCCATCTCGTCGCCGAAGAACGAGAACCTGCCGATCTTCGTCCCCATGTCGAGCCGCTTGCGTCGCTCCTCGCCCCGCCGGTACTCGGCTTCGGAGTCGAGGTCCGGTGCGGCGTCGAACCCGACGAGCCCGGCTTCGGCCACCCGCTGCGTGAAGGCGCCCGCGCTGGCCACCACCACGTCGTGTCCCTCCGTGCGGAAGGCCTGGGCCAACGACAGGACGGGATACAGCAGTCCGTACAGCGGCGGACCGACGAAAAGCACACGCATGAGCAATCTCCCGAGTGATTAGGTTAGGCTTACCTAAGTTGCTATCACAAGTCCGCAGGAGAGAGCGAGATCGTCTTGAGTCACGCGAGGACCGCCGCACCCACCACCGACGAGAGTCCCCGACTCGGCGCGCTGCGGGCCACGTTGGACGCGGGCGACCGGTCGGCCGTCGACCGGTTCTGGCGCGACGCCAGCGCGACGGGCACTCCCCTCGTCGAGGAACTTCCGGGCGCCCCCGACGAACGCCTCGTGACCTTCCTGTGGCGCCAGGACCGGCCGGTCGAGGGCGTCTACGCCCTCGTCAACCGCGTCACCGACAAACATCTCGCCCCGCGGGGCATGATGCGCCGCCTCCCGGACACGGACGTGTGGCGGGTGACGCTGCGTCTGCCCGTGGGGCTGCGCTGCACCTACCGCATCCACCCCTTCGGACCCGGCGATCCGCAGCTCGGGCCGGACGGCCCCCGCTCCGGCTCCTCCCGAGGGCTGCCCGACGACCGCTCGGACCCCCTCAACCGGCATGCGGCGGGCCCCTTCGGCTCCCTGCTCGAGATCGGGGAACCTCCTTCCCTGGCCGACTGGCTCGCCCCGGCCGCGCCCTCCCCCGGCGCCGGCCGCACGGAGACCTTCGACCTGCGCGGCGGGGACGGGGAGACCTACCGCGTACGGCAGTTCGTCCCCGGTCCCGCGGTGCCGGGCGCCGGAGACGGACCGCCCGCACTGCTCGTCGTCCTCGACGGGGAGCAGTGGTTCGACAGGTTCGGGATCGTGCCCGCGCTGGCCTCCGCCGTCGCCGCCGGGCGCGTCCGGCCGGTGTCCGTCGTCGGTGTCGAGGCAGGGGCCGACACCGCGGCGCGCATGCGGCAGCTCGGCGCCAACCGACGGTTCGTCGACGTCCTCGCCGACGACCTGCTGCCCGCCGTCAGGGCCCGGCTGCCGCACCCGCCCGCCCGGCGCGACACCGTCCTGTGCGGGCAGAGCCTCGGCGGGCTCACCGCGCTGGTCACGGCGCTGCACCGGCCCGACGCCTTCGGCACGGTCCTGGCCCACTCCGCGTCGACCTGGTGGCGGCCCGGCATGACGGCCCGCCCGCGTGCCACTCCCCCCGGCGAGGACACCTGGCTGTACGAGCAGGCCGTCGCCGCCCCGCTCAACGACGTGCGGATCCGCGTGGACGTCGGCTCCAACGAGGGGACGATGACCGGGGATCTGCGCCGCCTGCACACGGCCTTGAGGTCGCGCGGCTTCGACTCCTGCCTGCACGTGTACGCGGGCGGCCACGACCACGCGTGCTGGGCCGCCGCCCTCACGGCGGGCCTGGCGGAGGCCGCACCCCCAGCCGCTCACCCGACCGCTCACCCGGCCGCGCGGTCTTCCTGCGGACATCGGCACAGCGGAATGTGAAATGTTCCGCCGATTTCCTGGATCTTCGGTGAGAAGTGATTGATCCGGACGCCCCGGTCGGCATGGGAATGATCCGCGGGGGACACACCTCTCCTTATCATCGGAATCCACAGTTCCGTCATAGGAGGACCTCAGTGAAGATGCTCCACGGGCGCCGGACCCGCATTCTGGGCGCCACCACCGCGACGGCAGGACTGCTGCTCGTGGCCGCGTGCACCTCCACCGATGACGGCGGCAGCGCCTCCAGGACCGCCGCGGGCGGGGTCGAGCTCGTGAAGGCGGGCAAGCTCACCACCTGCACCCATTTGCCGTATCCGCCTTTCCAGTCGGAGATCGACGGCAAGGTGCAGGGATTCGACGTGTCCCTCGTCGACCTCGTCGCCGACCAGCTGGGCGTCAAGCAGGACATCCTCGACACGCCCTTCGAGAATTTCAAGACGGGCGCGTTCCTGAATTCCGGCGAGTGCGATCTCGCCGCCGCCGGCATGACCATCACGGCGGAACGCAAGAAGAACGTCGACTTCTCCGACCCGTACTTCAACGCCACGCAGGCGCTGCTGGTCGACAGGAAGAGCGGGGTCGGCTCGCTCGCCGACGCGAAGGCCAAGAAGGTCAAGCTCGGGGCGCAGGCACAGACGACCGGCGAGGACTACGCGAAGGAGCAGGGCTTCGACCCGGTCTCCTTCGAGTCCTCCGACGCCGTGCTCAACGGGTTGCGCACGGGCCAGGTCCAGGCGGTCGTCATCGACTACCCGGTGGTCCAGGGCTGGCTCAAGGACAAGGCCAACGCGAAGGCCTTCGACGTCGCGGCCAACATCGACACCGGCGAGCAGTACGGCTTCACCGTGAAGAAGGGGAACAAGGCGCTGCGCGACGCCATCGACAAGGCACTCGCGAAGGCCCGGTCCGACGGCACGTACAAGAAGCTGTACGAGCGGTGGATCGGCCCCTACGACGCCGCCGCCGCGTCGCCGGCCGCCTCATGACCCAGGCGGACGCCGCACTCCAGCCGAAGCGCAAGGGCCTCAGCCGGCGCCGCAGGCGCAGCCTGTCCCGGGGCGCGCAGTACGTCGTCTTCGTGGCGGCCGTGATCGCGTTCGCGGTCTCGGCCGACTGGGGGCGGCTGAAGAACCAGTTCGCCCAGGGCGACATCGCGCGGCAGATGTTCCCGGACGTCATCACGCTGGCTCTGAAGAACACCGTCGTCTACACGGTGACCGGCTTCGTCGTGGGCCTCGCCCTCGGCATGCTCATCGCGCTGATGCGACTGTCGTCCGTGGGCCCCTACCGCTGGCTGGCCGGCGTCTACATCGAGATCTTCCGCGGACTGCCCGCCCTGCTGATCTTCATCTTCATCGGCGTGGCCGTACCGCTGGCCTTCCCCGGTACGGAGATCGTCGGCGGCACGTACGGCAAGGTCGCCCTCGCCCTCGGTCTCGTGGCCGCCGCCTACATGGCGGAGACGATCCGCGCGGGTATCCAGGCGGTGCCCAAGGGCCAGATGGAGGCGGCCCGTTCGCTCGGGTTCTCGCCGGCGCGCGCCATGATCTCCATCATCGTGCCGCAGGCCTTCCGCATCATCCTGCCGCCGCTGACCAACGAGCTGGTCCTGCTCTTCAAGGACTCCTCGCTGGTGCTGTTCCTGGGTGTCACCCTCGAGGAGCGCGAACTGTCCAAGTACGGGCGCGACCTGGCCAGCCAGACCGCCAACTCCACGCCCATCCTCGTCGCCGGGCTGTGCTACCTGCTCGTGACGATCCCGCTCGGTTTCGTGGTGCGGCGCATGGAGACGAAGACCCAGGAGGCCGTCAGGTGAACGGGAAGAGCGACGCGGACCGCCCCGAGATCCTGGTCCGTGACCTGCACAAGTCCTTCGGGGACAACCACGTCCTGCGCGGCATCGACCTGGAGGTGGGCCGCGGCGACGTCGTGTGCGTCATCGGCCCCTCCGGCTCGGGCAAGTCCACGCTGCTGCGCTGTGTGAACCTGCTGGAGGAGCCGAGCAAGGGGCAGGTGTTCGTCGGCGGCACCGAACTGACCGACCCGGACGTCGACATCGACGCGGTCCGCCGCCGCATCGGGATGGTCTTCCAGCAGTTCAACCTGTTCCCG
>NZ_WWIA01000270.1 GCF_009870065.1 Streptomyces sp. SID5785
TCGCCCCACGTGAGCAGCTCCGGACCCGTCAGGTCGAGGGTGCGGCCCGCGTACCGCCCGTCCGGCGCGTCCAGCACCGCCACCGTCACGTCCGCGATGTCCCGCACGTCCAGGAACGGCTCACGCAGCTCCGGCGGCGCCGCGAAGACCAGCTCCGGGCCGCTCACCTGCTCCCGCAGCGGGCCCTCGCTGAAGTTCTGGTGGAACCACGCGCAGCGCAGCACCGTCCAGTCCCCGCCCGCCGCCGCCAGCGCCTCCTCCGCGGGCCGCGCCTGGTCCTCGCCGCGCGCCGAGAGCAGCACCGTGCGCCGCACCCCGAGCTCCATCGCCCGCCGGGCCAGCGTGCCCACCGCCGCCTCCGCGTCCGGCGCCCCGATGTCCGACGGGTACGCCAGATAGGCCCCGTCGGCGCCGGCCAGCGCCGCGTCCCACGTCCCCGGGTCCGCCCAGTCGAAGGGCACGGCCCCCGAGCGGGACGCCGCCCGCACCGTCAGCCCCGCGGCCCGCGCCGCGGCGGCCACCCGGCTGCCCGTCCGGCCCGTCGCCCCGGTCACCAGTACTGTCCTCGTCTCGTGCTCGCTCTGTGTCATGCCTCCACTCAACTGCGCCCGCCCCCACCGGAACATCGCCGAGCCGCTCACCCCCATACGCACGCGTCCAGCGCCTAGTCTCGGTGTCATGGACGTACTCGCAGGACTCCTGGAGGGGCCACGGGCGCGCGGGGCCTTCATGATCCGGGCCTGTTTCGAGCTGCCGTGGTCGGTGCGGATCGCCGACGAGGCACCGCTCACCGTGATGATCATGGTCGAGGGCGATGCCTGGATCCTGCCGGAGGGCGGCGACGGCAAGCCCCGCCACGTGCGCCCCGGCGACATCGCCATCGCCCGCGGCCCCGATCCCTACGTCTGCTGCGACGACCCCGCGACCGCACCCCGCGCCGAGATCGGCCCCGGCCAGGCCTGCCGTCCGCTCGGCGCCGCGCACGCGGGCCGGTACCGCGACCTCGGGGTGCGCGAGTGGGGCGAGTCGCCCGACGGCCCGGCGAAGATGCTCATCGGCACCTACCAGATGCGCGGCGAGCTCAGCGGCCGGCTGCTCGACGCGCTGCCGCCGCTGCTCGTGCTGCCCACCGAGGTCTGGCGGTGCCCGCTGACCCCGCTCGTCGCGGACGAGATCGGCCGCGACGAGCCCGGCCAGGACGTCGTCCTCGACCGGCTGCTCGACCTTCTGCTCATCTCCTCGCTGCGCGCCTGGTTCTCCCGGCCGGAGGCGGACGCGCCCGCCTGGTACCGGGCGCTCGGCGACCCGGTCGTCGGACCCGCGCTGCGGCTCGTCCAGGACGAGCCCGCACACCCCTGGACCGTGTCGGCGCTCGCCGAGCGGTCCGGCGTCTCGCGGGCCGCGCTCGCCCGCCGCTTCACCGACCTGGTGGGCGAGCCCCCGATGACGTACCTCACCGGCTGGCGGCTCGCGCTCGCCGCCGACCGGCTCCGCGACACCGAGCTGACCATCGCCGCGATCGCCCGCCAGGTCGGCTACGGCAGCGCCTTCGCGCTCTCCGGCGCCTTCAAGCGGGAGTACGGGGTCAGTCCGCAGGAGTACCGGGGATGACGGACGGCCCGGGCGCGTACCGGGAGCGGGCCTGCCCCGTGCCCGGCGCCGTCCTGTGGACCCGCACCGCGCGACCCGGCGAGTCCGGGTCCGTGCTGCCCGACGGGTGCATGGACCTCATCTGGAGCGAGGGCCGGCTCTTCGTCGCCGGACCCGACACCCGGGCGCACCGGGCGGGCCCCGAGGAGACCCGGCGGTACGCGGGCGTGCGCTTCGCCCCCGGCACCGCGCCCGGCTACCTCGGCGTCCCCGCGCACGAACTGCGCGACCGCCGCGTCGATCTGGCCGACCTGTGGACCGCGTCCGAGGCCCGCCGCATCACCGAGCGGATCGACGCGGCCGCCGACCCGGGCGCCGCGCTCGCCGCCGAGGCCGTCCGGATCGCGGGCGCCGCCGGACCGCCCGACCCGCTCCTCGGGCACGTCGTCGCGGCGCTGGAGGCGGGCAGCAGCGTCGCCGGTACCGCCGCCGCGACCGGTCTCGGCCCCCGCGGGCTGCACCGGCGCTCCCTGGCCGCCTTCGGGTACGGGCCCAGGACGCTGGGCCGGGTGCTGCGCCTCCAGCGGGCGCTCGCGCTGGTCCGCGCCGGTGTCCCGCTCGCCGAGACCGCGGCCCGGGCCGGCTACACCGACCAGTCCCATCTCACGCGCGACGTCCGCGAGCTGACGGGCCGCACCCCGGGGCGGCTCGGCTGACCCGGTCCCGCCCGGTCCGGGCTCAGCGCCAGGCGAACAGGTCGACCTGGTTCCCGTCTGGGTCGTGCACCACCGCGTAGCGCTGCCCCCACTCCGCGTCCCACGGCTCGGCCTCGCCGTGGTGTCCGGCCGCGGTCAGTTCCTTGTACGCCGCGTCGACGCCGCCCGGGCCGTCGCACAGGAACGCCAGCCCGATCCGGCCCCGGCCGAGGTCCTGCGCGCCCTCGACGGGGTCGAACATCAGCCGGACGCCCCCGGGCAGTTCGGTCTCCACGTGCGGGAGCCGCTCGGCGCCCTCGGGGAAGACCAGCCCGAGCCGGCGGTAGAAGGCGAGGGAGGCGGAGAGGTCGGAGGTGGCGATGCCGATGGCGTCCAGACGGACGGGGTTCTCGTTCATGCCCGCACGCTAGGCCGCCGCCCGGCCACCGGTCTTGTACGAATCGGACGGCGGCCGGGGCTCAGCCCGCCTCCACGGGGTCGACCACCGTCGTGATGCCGCGCGCCGCGAGGTGCCCCGCGTCGTGCGCGTGCTCGGCCAGGACCACCGCGGGCCGGACCCCGTCGGCGGTCAGCCGGTGCCAGGCCTCGAAGAAGGCGCCGCCGGGACCGCACTGCGCACGGTGCGGCGAGGCGACCGTGTCGCCGGTGTCGAGGACCAGCGCGGTGGTGCGCGGCGCCGGGCTGGGAGTGCGCCCGCGCCACGCCGCGACGGTCCGGGCGAGCGCGGCGCCGGCCGGCTTGACGGCCCGACGATCCGTCAGCAGGCCCAGGCTGTACTCGAGTTCGGGGAAGTCGGCCAGGTCGCGGGAGACGTCGTGCGAGCACCACCAGGTCACGCCCCACACGTGCGCGCAGTCCAGGGCGTGCGCCACGGTCGCCTCCGTGAAGTGGGCGGCGTGCTCGGCGGGGATGTGCGGGGCCGGGGCGCCCACCTCCTGGAGCCAGACGGGCCGCCCGGGATCGGTGTGCCAGGCGCGGGCCAGCTCGATCAGGTACGCGGCGTGGTGCTCGGTCGGCACGCCGGTGCGGCCGTGGCGCTGGGCCGTGCCGTTGAACACCCAGGAGTGCACGGCGGTCACGGAGCCGATCCGGGCGGCCTGCGCGGGCGTGAAGGGATGCCGGTCCCGGTACCAGGCGGCGTCGTACTCGGCGTGCAGATGCAGCCGCCCGGGCGCGCCCCGCTCGCACGCGGCCAGCATCCGCTCCAGCCAGTGCGCCGCCTGCTCGTGCGTGATGCGGTCGGGGTCGGGGTGCGGGCCGTCCGAGAACTGGTTGATCTCGTTGCCGACGGTCATGCCGAGGAAGTTCGGCCGGTCCGCGAGCGCGGCGGCGAGCGTGCGCAGGTACTCCTCCTGGCCGGAGACGACGTCCGGGTCGGTGAAGAGGTTGCGCCGGTGCCAGGTCCGCGTCCACGCGGGCAGGAAGTCGAAACTCGACAGATGGCCCTGGAGCCCGTCCACGTTCACGTCGAGGCCGCGCTCGGCCGCGGCGTCCGCGAGCTGCACCAGCTGCTCGACCGCCCGCGGCCGGATCAGCGTCCGGTTCGGCTGGAACAGCGGCCACAGCGGGAAGACCCGCACGTGGTCGAGGCCGAGCGCGGCCACGGAGTCGAGATCGGCGCGGACCTCGTCGAGATCGAAGTCGAGCCAGTGGTGGAACCAGCCGCGCGTGGGCGTGTAGTTGGCGCCGAAGCGCGGCGGACGGGCGGCGGGGAGGGCGTCGGGCATGCGGCGTTCCTGGTCGTGAGGTGCGGGCGCGGCGCGTGGCGCGCCCGGGGTGCGTGAGGACGGGCTGAGGGGCCGAGCGTACGGCCGGGTGCGGGGCGCCGACGAGCCCCCGCCGCGGATCAGCCCCGGCCCAACACTCCGGCGACCCGGGCCACTTCGTCCGGACCCACGCGGCAGCAGCCGCCGATCAGAGCCGCGCCCGCCGAGCGCCAGCCCCGCACCCGCTCCGCGCCGAACGTCGCCGCTCCGCGCCAGCCTCGCGCGTCCGCGTCCCAGCGCTCGCCGCTGTTCGGGTAGACGACGACCGGCTTGCCGGTGACGCGGGCCGCCAGCGCGACGGCCGCGTCCGCGTCCTCGGGGGCGCAGCAGTTGACCCCGACCGCCATGACCTCCTCGACCTCGGCGGCCAGGGCGAACGCCTCCGCGAGCGGCTGCCCGGCACGGGTCCTGTCGCCCGCCACGCTGTACGACAGCCAGGCCGGCACCCCGCTCCCGCGCACGCACCGCAGCAGAGCCCGCGCCTCGTCGGCGTCCGGGACCGTCTCCAGTGCCAGGACATCGGGACCTGCGGCGGCCAGCACCTCGATGCGGGGCCGGTGAAAGGCCTCCAGCGCGGCCTCGCCGACCCCGTAGCGCCCCC
>NZ_WWIA01000271.1 GCF_009870065.1 Streptomyces sp. SID5785
CCCGGCACCCGGCACCCGGCACCCGGCACCCCCAGCCTCTTAGTGTATCCAATCCCGTGCGACAGAACGGCCAACTGGCCTTTAATATCCGCCAGTTGACCGCCGAAGCTCGCCGAGACGGCCAGGTCGACCGGAGTGTGCCGGGCCTGTTCCCAGGGCAGTACCGGGACGCCCGTGTCCGCGAGCAGCTCGCGCACGCCCGCGCCGAACGCCGAGGACTCCGTGCATGTCGCGAGCAGCTGGATCCGCAGGTCGTCGTCGAAGAGCGGCAGGACGTCCAGGAGGCGGGTGGCCGACGTGACGTTGTGCACCACCAGGAGCACCGTGCGGGTGCGTCCACGGGTCGCCCAGCGGTCCGCGCCGTCCCCGACCGGCACCCGGATCCGGTGCTCCACGCCGCCCGCCCCTCAGACCGCGGGCCGGGCGGCCGCGCCGATCGCGAGCCGCTGGACCCGAACGAGGTCGGCGAGCGGATCGCGTGCCGAGGCGACCAGGGTGCCGCCCGCGTCCCGCACGGCCTGCGCGAGCCGCTCCGGCACGTCACCGAAGACCCAGGTCACCTGTTGCGCGGCGGCGGGCCCCGGCCGGTACTCCGGCTCGTGGTACGCCTGCGCCCACGTGCCCGCGTTGTCCCGCATCAACTGCGCGGCCGCCTCCGCTATCCCGTACGTCCAGCCCGACCCCAGGAACGTGAACTCCCGTGCGGCGAGCAGGACATGAGGCAGCGTCTCCTCGATCGCCTCGTGCGCGTCGTCCGTCGCGTCGTCGAGCTTCTCGCCGAGCTGGGCGCGCAGCAGCGCGAGGACCGTGGTCGGGAAGCGGGTGGCGATCGCGGACGCCGGCTCGGCCGCGAAGTCCAGCCGGATGGTGTGGTCGGCGATGTCCGGCGCATCCTGCGCCGCCGTGACGACGACGCTGGGCACGCTCCCGTGCACCTTGCCGAGCAGCCGGGTCATCACCGGGGCGGTGCCCGTGCGGGTGAGGGCGATGATGCGGTCGTACTCGCGTCCGTAGAGGAACGCGGAGGCGCTGAACGCGTCGGTCTCGCCGTGCCCGCCCGCCTCGCGCAACGACGCGTACGCCTGCGCCATCGCGTACGCCGGTCCGGAGCCGACCACCGCGACGCGCTCCCCGCGCCGCGGCAGCGCGTCACGGTGGCGCACCGCCAGCTCCGCGGCGCGTGTCCAGCAGTCGGGCTGACTCGCGACGTCCTGCGCCACCGCAGGCACGCTCGTGCTCCCCGTCCCCATGTGAGCCCCCCCGGGCTGATCACCGATGTTTCCCCGGACGTTACTCGACCGCCACGCCGACCTGCACGGGAGCACCGCAGTGCGAGACGGGCCGGACCGGCTCAGGGCACCCGGGCCGTCCACTCCTCGGTGCCGAACTTGGTGCGCACCAGCTCCTGCGCGCGCGCCAGCTCGTCCTCGGTGACCTGGCCCTCCGTCAGGCCGTAGCGGTCACGGAACGAGGCGATCATGCGGGCGATGACCTCCTCGCGGGGCAGCCCGGTCTGCCGGCGCAGCGGGTCGACCCGCTTCTTGGCGCTCCTGGTGCCCTTGTCGGACAGCTTCTCGCGGCCGATGCGCAGCACCTGCGTCATCTTGTCCGCGTCGATGTCGTACGACATGGTCACGTGGTGCAGGACCGCGCCCTGCCCCGCGACCACACGCTTCTGCGCGGCGCCCGCCACCTTGCCGATGTCCGTCGCGATGTCGTTGAGCGGCTGGTACCAGGCCTTGATCCCCATGTCGCCGAGCGCGCCGAGCACCCAGTCGTCCAGGTAGGCGTACGAGTCCTGGAAGGACAGGCCGGAGACCAGGGACTCGGGAACGGCCAGCGAGTACGTGATGGTCGAGGCGGGCTCGGCGAACATCGCGCCGCCGCCCGAGATCCGCCGCACCACCGTGACGCCGTGCCGGGCGACGCCCTCGGGGTCCACCTCGTTGCGCAGCGACTGGAAGCTGCCGATGATGACGGCCGGCCGGTCCCACTCCCACACGCGCAGCGTCGGCGGGCGCAGGCCGAGCGCGACCTCCTCCGTGATCACCTCGTCGAGCGCCATGTGCAGCACGGGGGACTGGGGCGCGTCGTGGACGAGCTGCCAGTCGTAGTCCCGCCAGTCGGTGGCCTGCGCGACGGCACGGCGCACCGCCGTGGCGACGCCCTCGGGGGTCAGGCCCAGCATCCTGGTACCGGCGGGCAGGCCCTGCTCGACGCGCGTGGCCAGGGTCGCGGTGTCGGCGTCGGCGGGCGCGCCCTCCAGGGCGGCGTCGATCGCGGGCAGCGCGTCGTCGGGTTCGAGGAAGAAGTCCCCCGCGACGCGGACGCCCCGCAGCCGCCCGTCCACGACGTCGACGTCCGCCACGACCAGCTTGCCCCCGGGGATCTTGTACTCGCCGTGCACCGTGTGCCGCCTTCCCTCGCATACCGACCCATACGGTCCTGCTGACAGGCAACGCTAGCCCAGCGCGGATATTCCGGACGCCCGCGCGACCGCGTCCGGCTGTGCGCGACCCCTTCGTCCCGTCCGGCGGGCCCCTCAGCCGTCGGTGACCCCCAGCCGGGCGCGCTCCTCCTCGACGATCCGGCGGACCAGATCCGTGTCGGACCCGTCGACCGCGTCCGGCGTCGCCTCCGCGACGGCGCTGCGCCGCGCGTACGCGTCGAACAGCCGGTCCTTGTCCGCCAGGATCCGCACCAGGCGCTCGTCCACCCCGCCGGTCGCCAGCAGCCGGTGCACCTGCACCGGCCGCACCTGGCCCATCCGGTGCGCCCGCGCCACGGCCTGGTGCTCCAGCGTCGGCTTCACCTGCGGCTCGCACAGCACGACGACCGACGCCGCCTGGATGTTCAGACCCACGCCCGCCGCCTGGATCTGGGCGACCAGCACGGCGGGGCCGGACGCCGCCGTGAACGCGTCCACCGTCCGCTGCCGCCGCACCGGCGGCACGTCCCCGGTCAGCGGCCCGAACACCGACCCGGGCCGGTCCGCCTCCAACGCCCCGCGCACCGCGTCCAGGACGGCCCGGAACGCCGAGAACACCACGACCTTCTGCCCGTTCTCCGCCGCCTCGCGGGCGATCTCCCGCAGCCGCCCCAGCTTCGCCGACTTCTCGGGGCGGGCGTACGAGGCCCGGCGCATCGCCATGAAGTTCCGCTCCCCGACCGCCGCACGGTACGCCTCCTCGTCGTCCGCGCTCAGCTCCTCCCACTCGTCCGTGTGCTGGAGGCTGGGCAGCTCCGTGAGGACGTCGTCCTGGTTGCGCCGCAGGTACACCGGAGCGACCGCCCGCCGGAACGCGACCGAACCGGCCGCCCCCGCCGCCCCGTCCTCGAGCCGGTCGGCGAGCCCCGCGTCCAGCATCCGTACGAGACTGCGGAACTCGGCGACCCGGTTCTCCATCGGCGTCCCCGTCATGAACAGCACCCGCTCGCAGCGTCCGGCCCAGGCCGCGACGGCCCGGGTGCGCAGCGCCTCCGGGTTCTTCACCGCGTGCGCCTCGTCGACCACGAGCATCGAGGGCGGCGGCCCCGCGGGCCCGGGCAGCGCGCGCAGCGACTCGAACGTGGTCACGGCGACCCCGCCGCGCTCCCGCCACCGGGCGAACGCCGCGTCGCGCTCCGGCCCGTGCAGCGGCGTCACCCGCAGCGCGCTGCGCGACTCCACCTCCCGCGTCCAGTTCACGAGGACGCCCGCGGGGCACACCACCAGGAAGTGCGTGTGCCCGTCCGCCGCGAGATGACCCATCGCCGCGATCGCCTGGACCGTCTTGCCGAGCCCCATCTCGTCGCCCAGGATCACCCGCCGCCGGGCCAGCGCGAACCGCGCCCCGAACGCCTGGTAGCCGCGCAGCGACACCCGCAGCCCGCTGTCGTCGAGCGGCTGCCCGCGCACCCCGTGCGCGACCTCGTCGGGCAGGAACCCCTCGACCGCCGCCGTGTCCGGCGCCCGGCCGGAGAGCTCGCCCAGGACGCTGTAGTACTCGGCCGAACGCAGCTCGAAGTCGACCCACGCCTCGACCT
>NZ_WWIA01000272.1 GCF_009870065.1 Streptomyces sp. SID5785
CCCGCGTCTTCAAGAGCGCCCCGCGCACCGGGGACCGTGTCGTCGCGCTGACCTTCGACGCCGACATGACCGCCGACGAGGGCCCGCGCGCGGCGGCGGGCGAGCACTTCGACAACCCGGGGCTGCTGTCGGCGCTGCGGGAGCTGAAGGTGCCGGCCACCCTGTTCATGACCGGGCGTTGGGCGGACCAGTACCCGGCGCAGGCCCGGGCCATCGGATCCGATCCGCTCTTCGAGGTCGCGAACCACTCGTACAGCCACTACGCCTTCACCGGCGACTGCTACGGACTGCCCACCGTGCCGCCCGCGCGGATGCGGACGGACGTCGAGAAGGCGTTCACCGCGTTCCGCACGGCGGGCGTACGGCACGTCGTGCCGTACTTCCGCTTCCCCGGCGGCTGTTACGACCAGCAGGCGCTGCGGACCCTCACCCCGACCGGCGTCACGGCGGTGCAGTGGGACGTCGTGAGCGGGGACGCGTTCGCGACGGACGCCGACGCCGTGCGGCAGCAGGTGCTCGACGGAGTGCGGCCGGGGTCGGTCGTCGTCATGCACTGCACGCGCAGCGCGGCGCCGACGACGGAGCGCGTGGTGCGCTCGGTCGTGCCGGAGCTGCGCAGGAAGGGCTACCGGTTCGTGCGGGTCTCCCAGCTGATCGGGTCCGCGCCCCGGGCCTGAGCGTCCGTACGCTGGACCCGAGCGTCCGTACGCTGGGGGCATGGCCGACGACTACTGCTCCCCCGCACCCGCCCCCTCCCCCGGTGCCGCCGCGGCCGAGGGCCCGTTCGCCGAGTGCGTGCTGTGCCGGGAGCCCACCGAGTACCCGGAGTCCACCAAGGGCGCGACGCTGTGCCCGGTGTGCGAGTGGCAGGAGGCGCAGCGCGGCGCCTGCTCGGGCTGAGTGCGCGTCCGGCCCCGCCCGTGCGCCGCGTCAGCGGCGGTCGGCGCACGCGCAGGCCACCGCCGTGCACACCGCGGCCAGGGCCACCGCCCCGAGGAACGGCAGTGCGGGGAAGGGCACGGTGCCGTGCTGCGAGCCGGTGATCATGGCGGTGACCGCGGCGCGCGCCGGGGAGCCGGGGACGACGAGCGAGAGCACGGTGGCGAGCAGCAGCGCGGCGACACCCGCGCCGGTCGCCCTGATCAGCGGCCAGGTGGTGACGGCGCCCACCGCGATGCCGACGAGCGCGCAGGTCCAGGCGGTCAGCAGCCCGGCGCCCGCGGCGGGCAGCACGGCGACGCTCACCCGGTGGCCGGTGCTCACGCCGTCCGCGACGAGGGTCACGAGGAGGGTGGCGAGGGCGCCGAGCAGCGCGGTCGCGGCCAGCGCGGTGACCAGGCTCGCGAGGTGTGCGCGCCGGGGCGAGGTGGCCGCCGCGGTGCAACTGCGGGCCGCGGGAGGCTCGTTGGACACGCAGATCCGGGCGGCCCAGGCGCCCGTGGGCAGCAGTCCGGCCGCGGCGTACCCGAGGCAGTCGAGGATCGGCTGCCCGCCCTGCAGTCCGACGGCGAGCAGCGCCGCGTACAGGACGACGGGCGCGAGCCAGCGCTGGGAGCGCAGCAGCAGCCCGCTCTGGTAGGCGAGCAGGGCGGTCATCGGCGCTCCGGGGACAGGGACGGGGCGGGACGGACGGCGACGACGTGCCAGGGCGGATGCGCGTCGAGCAGCGCACGCAGCACGGCGTCGGAGTGAGTGGCGGGCGCGGTGACGCGCACGGTGCGGGCGTCGAGCCGGGCCAGGGTGTGCGGGTGCGGCAGCCCGGCCGGGTCCTGCCCGGCCGCTCCGGTGGCCTCGACCTCGACGGACGGGCCGCCGGCCGCGGGCCCCTCGCGCGGCACGGGCACGACGCGGGCCCCCGCCACCTCGACCACCGCGTCGGCGGCGCCGGCCAGGCGCCGCGGGTCGTGGTCGACGTACACGACGGCGCCGCCCGCGGCGGTCCGCTCGGCGACGGCCCGGTCGAGTTCGGCGCGCGCGGCCGGGTCGAGCCCGGTCCAGGCCTCGTCGAGGACGAGCAGCTCCGGGGCGGCGAGCAGCGCCTGGGCGACGGCCACCTTCTGGCTGCTGCCCTTGGACAGCTCGGCGAGCGGGGTGCCCGCGTACGCGGCGGCGCCGAACCGCTCCAGCTGCTCGCGCGCCCGGCGGGCCGCCTCGGCGCGGGCCAGGCCGTGGATGCGGCCGAGGTGGGTGAGGTAGGCGAGGGCGGTGAACGGCAGGGCGGCCGGGAAGCGTTCGGGCACGTAGGCGGTGCGCGGGCGGCCGAGGACGCGGCCCTCGCCGGGGGCGTCGAGCCCGGCGATGACGCGCAGGAGGGTGGACTTGCCCGAGCCGTTCGCGCCGCGCACCCGGACCAGGGTGCCCGCCTCGACGTCGAGGTCGACGTCGCGCAGCACCCAGGGTCCGCCGAGCCCGTAGCGGCGCCCGACGCGGCGGAGGGCGAGCGGGACGGCGGGCTGGTCGGTCGGCATGGCGACCATGGTGACGCATCGGCGGGACGCGCGGGGCGCCGTGTCCCGGGCTGCTGGCAGACTGGAGGACGTGACCAGCGACGACGTCCCGGCCGGCGAGACGGCCTCCGCCGACAGCCCGTTCCGTACCGAGCCCACCGCGCGTGACGAGGCGCCGCAGTTCGTGCTGCCGCTCGTGGTGCGGATCGAGCGCGCCGAGCCGCCGGCCCGCACCGCCGCCCTGGAGGCCGCGGCCCGCGCCGTCCTGGTGCTCCTGTCGGACGAGCGGGCGCTCGGCGACGGCGTCTGGGCGCAGGCCGTGCGGGACTGGCAGGACGCGCGGATCCGCAAGGTGGTGCGCAGGGCCCGCGGCGCCGAGTGGCGCAGGGCCGAGGCCCTGGACGGGATCACCGTGACGGACGGCGGGGCCGAGGTGCGGGTCTTCCCGCCGGTCCCGCTGGACGGCTGGCCGAAGGACCTGGCCCGGCTCCAGGTCTCGGGCACGGACCTCGACGACCCGGAGCCGCCGGCCGCCCCCGACCCGGACGCCCCGACGCTCTGGCTCAATCCCGGCCTGGGCATGACCGCGGGCAAGGCGATGGCGCAGGCGGGACACGGAGCGCAGCTCGCGTGGTGGGCGCTGACCGACGCGCAGCGCACGGAGTGGCGCGAGGCGGGCTTCCCCCTCGCCGTCCGCACGGCGGCGCCCGCCCGGTGGGCGCCCCTGACCCGCGCCGCACTGCCCGTGGTCCGCGACGCGGGCTTCACGGAGATCGCGCCCGGTTCGTGCACGGTCGTGTCCGAGGGCGGCCTGAAGTACGCGCCGCTCGGCCGCGTCGCGGCGCCGTGAGCGCCGCGCCGGAACCTCAAATGTTGCTCTGAACGTCCCCTGACCGGGGTTCACCCCGGCGTGCCCCGGTCATGACACCAGCACGCGGCGGCACACGCACGCGGGCGGAGGGGGACGGACATGGAGCGACTGACACAGCTGGGGACGGGGATCGGGTGGCGGCCGGAGATCGCCGACGTGGTCGAGGCCATGCCCGGGATCGACTGGGTGGAGGCTGTCGCCGAGAACGTCTGCCCGGGGCATCTGCCGGACTCCCTGGTGCGGCTGCGCGAGCGCGGGGTGACCGTCGTGCCGCACGGGGTGTCGCTGGGGCTCGGCGGCGCGGACCGGCCCGACGAGGGGCGGCTCGCCGACCTGGCCGCCCGCGCGCAGGCGCTGGACGCGCCGCTGGTCACCGAGCACATCGCCTTCGTCCGGGCGGGCGGTGAGCGCACCGCGACGCCGCTCCTCGAGGCCGGACACCTGCTGCCGGTGCCCCGGACCCGGGACGCGCTCGACGTGCTGTGCGCGAACGTGCGGATCGCGCAGGACGCGCTGCCGGTGCCGCTCGCGGTGGAGAACATCGCGGCGCTGTTCTCCTGGCCGGGCGAGGAGATGACAGAGGGCCAGTTCCTGTACGAGCTCGTCGAGCGCACCGGGGTCAGGCTCCTGATCGACGTCGCGAACCTGCACACCAACCACGTGAACCGGGGCGAGGACCCCGCGAAGGCGCTGTCCGAACTGCCGGTCGAGGCCATCGCGTACGTGCATGTCGCGGGCGGCTTCGAGCGGGACGGCGTCTGGCACGACAGTCACGCCCACCCGGTGCCGGAGCCGGTGCTCGACGTCCTGGCCGAGCTGGTGTCCCGGGTGACGCCGCCGGGAGTGCTCCTGGAGCGGGACGAGAACTTCCCCGACGACCCGGCGGAGCTGGGCCGGGAGGTCGAGCGGATCCGGGAGGTCGTGGCGGCCGGTGCGGCACCGGCGGGCGCGGTGCCGCACCCGGCCGCCCAGGATTCCGCGGGGCCGGCCGTCGAGGCGGCCCGCGGCCGGGTCGGACTCGCCCAGGCGGCGCTGCTGTCCGCCCTGGTGGCGGGCACGCCCGCGCCCGAGGGCTTCGACCGGACACGGCTGGCGGTGCAGGCACGGGCACTCGCGGGCAAGCGGGCCGACGTGGTGGCGAAGGTGGCGCCCGAACTGCCGCAGATCCTGGGCGCGTCCGCGTACCGGGAGGCGTTCCTCGGGTACGCCCAGCGGCGGCCGATGACGGGCGGGTACCGGCGGGACGCGCTGGACTTCGCCGAGGACCTGCTGCTCGGCCGGCGCGTCACGGACCCGGCCCCCCGGCGCCGGCTGACCGACTGGTGGCTGGAGCGGTCGGGGCCCGCGCCGCTGACCGGCCGTCCGGTGGCACGGGCCGTGCGGGCCGCACGGTTCGCGCTGCGCAGGGGATGACGCGGTACCGCAGCTGACGTAGTCCGGGGCGGTCGGGCGGCGTCCGGAGCGGGGTGCGCATTAGCGTGCGGATCCGCACCAGGAGGCACGTATGCGACCGCACTTACCCCGCCATGTCGGCGGCACCGCCCTGATCCTGTCCGCCCTCGCGGCGACGCTCGCCGCGCTCGTCTGGCCGGTCTGGTCGTACGCCGACCGCGCGGGCACCGGACCGGCCGCGCTCGACGCGCAGTCCGTGGCGACGCGGTACGGGCCGCTGTCGGCGACCGACCGGCTGTTCCTGACGAAGGTGCGGCTGGCCGGACTGTGGGAGCTGCCGGCCGGGCAGCAGGCCGAGGAACGGGCGCCGAGCCGGGCCGTCGAGACGGCGGGCGAGCATCTCGTCGAGGGGCACACGTTCCTGGACGCCCGGGTGCGTGAGGTGGCGGCCCGGCTGGGCCTCGAGCTGCCCAACCAGCCGACCGCCGCCCAGCGCGGCTGGCTGCGGGAGCTGACGGACGCGCACGGCGAGGCCTACGAGCGGCTGTTCGCCAACCTGCTGCGCGGCGCCCACGGCCAGGTGTTCTCGCTCGTCGCCGAGGTCCGCGCGACGACGAGGAACGCGCTGGTGCGCGAGCTCGCCGACGACGCGAACACGACGGTCCTCGACCACATGAAGGTCCTGGAGGCCACCGGGCTCGTGGACTTCGACGCGCTGGCCCGGGACGCGGCGACCGCGA
>NZ_WWIA01000273.1 GCF_009870065.1 Streptomyces sp. SID5785
CGCGGGGTGGAGCAGCTCGGTAGCTCGCTGGGCTCATAACCCAGAGGTCGCAGGTTCAAATCCTGTCCCCGCTACTGACAGAGCGAGACCGGAATTCCGAGGAATTCCGGTCTCGCTCTTTTTGTGTTCCGTGGCCACCCGGACGGCGCATCACTGCTCGCCGCCGCCGCCCGTCCCGGGAAACCTTGGGGAGACGCCGGACATTCGGGCGGGCAAGCGGCAGGAGACGAGCGGTGGGGCAGCGAGGTGGACGGCATGCGCACGCACCGGACAACCGCACGCTCCGCACGGTCCTGAGCCTGCTGCCGGCGCTCCTGATCATCGGTGGGGCGATCTACGAGTACAGCACCCCGTCGGGCTTCGCGGGCTCCCCGCTGTTCAGTGCGGCCCCCCTGGTCGCCGCCCCCTTCTTCTCGCTCGGCAGCACGATCCTCGCCGGGGTCGGCTCGATCGGGGCGATCGTCGCCGTCCATCTCCGCTTCACGCGGGACTTCGACTCCGACATCGTCACCGAGATGGCCACCGTCGCCACGGTCTGCCTGCTGGCGTGCTTCATCAACCGCATCGTGCGCCACGGCAACGAACAGCTGGCCTCCGCCCGGCACATCGCCGAGGCCGCCCAGTTCGCCGTGCTGCCCGAGCCGCCCGGCCGCATCGGCGGCTTCCAGGTCGCGGCCCGCTACGAGGCCGCACAGGCGGGCGCCTTCATCGGGGGCGACCTCTACGCGGCGCAGGACACCCCGCACGGGGTGCGCGTCGTCGTGGGCGACGTACGGGGCAAGGGCATGGGCGCGGTCGCGGCGGTGGCCGTCATCATCGGCGCGTTCCGCGAGGCCGCCGAGCAGGAGTCCACCCTGGAGGCGGTCGCCCGGCGGCTGGAGCGGGCGCTGGCCAGAGAGGGCACCCGGCGCCGCGGCCTCGACGACTTCGAGGGCTTCACGACCGCCGTCCTCGCCGAGTTCCCGTACGGCAGCGACCGGGTCAGGGTGCTCAACCGCGGCCACCCCGAGCCGCTCCTGCTGCACGGCGACGGCACGCTGCGCGTGCTCGGCCCCGACGAGGCCGCGCTGCCGCTCGGCATGAGCGAGCTGGGCAGCTGGCCGGACCGGGCCGTCGAGTCCGTGTTCCCCGCGGCCGCCACGCTGCTGCTCTACACCGACGGGCTGTCCGAGGCGCGGGACGCGGGGGGTGCCTTCTACGACCCGGCGGACCGGCTGGCGGGCCGGGTCTTCCCCGGGCCCGAGGAGCTGCTCGCGGCGCTCGCGGCCGAGGTGCGCGCGCACACCGGGGGCGGTGCGACGGACGACATGGCGCTGCTCGCGGTGCGGCGTCCGTGACCGTTCCATGATCGGCATCACCGGCCGTGACCGAATCGCGTCGCTGCGCATCACAATTGAAACAGCGTCAGGAAAAGCTGGCTCATTCGTGGTGTGAAGGTCCGGGTCAACTCGCCCGATTCCGCCCGCCCGGGCCTGATAAGTCCAGGCCAAAGAAGTGAACGATCAGTGGGAACGGCTTGGAAATCGTGTCGGCCGTCTATTAACGTTCGATAACGCAGCGCGGTCGTTCCCGTCGCCACCAGAGGCGGCGCCGTGCGCACACGCTTAATCCCGCAAGGGAGCCGGGGAACCACCAACTTGGGGTGAATCGGGCAGTACGTCATGCCCGTAGGAGACCTTCCTGCTCCGAACCCGTCAGCTAACCCGGTAGGCGAGAAGGAAGGAAAGGAGAGCGCCCCAGTGGCGTCGAACCGGCCTGCCCCCGAGTTCTCCTACGGCTCGTCCGAAACCGATGACTTCGGTCCCGAGCGCGAGAACTGGGAGGAGTGGAATCCCACCGAGGAGTCCGTCCGTCCCGTCCGCGGCCGGCACCGCGTCGCGCGCCAGCGCGGCGGTCTCGCGCGCAGCTCCACCGTCCTCGGCGTCGGCGTGATCGCCGCCGTCGGTGCGGGCGGCATCGCGACCGCGCAGGGCGGCAAGCCGCCCGTCTCGCTCTCCCTGCCCGACCTGTCCGCGGTCAAGGACTCGCTGCCCGAGGCGAAGTCCCTGCCGGGCGTGGGCTCGCTGATATCCGAGGTCACCGGCTCCGACGAGGCCGGCACGGCGCCCGCGTCCTCCACGGCCCCGCTCACCACCGTGTCCGCCGAGGACGGCCAGGCCGACGCCGGCGAGGCCCTGCGGGCCCGCATCCTGGCGCAGGCCGAGACGCAGCAGGACGCCGCCGAGGCCGCCGAGCAGCAGGCCGCAGAGGAGGCCGCCACGCAGAAGGCCGCCGCCGAGGCCGCCGCGCAGCAGAAGGCGGCGCAGGACAAGGCGGACGCCAAGGAGGCCGCCGCCAAGAAGAAGGCGGAGGAGGAGGCCAGGGCGAAGGCCGAGGCCGAGCGCCTCGCCAAGCTGGCCAAGAGCTACAGGCTCCCCGTCGCCTCCTACACGACGACCGGCACCTTCGGGCAGCCCGGCGCCATGTGGTCCTCCGGCTACCACACGGGCCTCGACTTCGCGGCGTCCACGGGTACGCCGATCTACGCGATCCACTCCGGCACGGTCACCGAGGCCGGCTGGGCCGGTGCCTACGGATACCGCACGGTCCTCACCCTCGACGACGGCACCGAGCTGTGGTTCTGCCACCAGTCCTCGCTGAACGTGAGCGTGGGCCAGAAGGTCAGCACCGGCGACGTCATCGGCCGCATCGGCGCGACGGGCAACGTGACGGGGCCCCACCTCCACCTCGAGGTCCACCCCGGCGGCCAGGCCACCGGCGTCGACCCGGCCGCATGGCTGCGCGACAAGGGCCTCACCCCCTGAGCCCAGGCTCCCCGTGAACACCGGCGGTCCTGGCGGCAACCCCCCGACGTCAGGGCTGCCGGTCCCGGCATGCCCCGGCGCACGAGCGGCACACCGGCATGTGCGTGCATCATGCAGCCGATGGAATACCGTATTCCGTGCGGGCGTTGAGACCGGTCATGACTTCTCTTCGCATGCTCGGCTCCTCCGACCTCGAGGTCTTCCCTCTCTCCCTCGGCGGCAACGTCTTCGGATGGACGGCCGACGAGGCCACCTCCTTCGCGGTCCTCGACGCCTACACCGCAGCCGGCGGCAACTTCATCGACACCGCGGACTCCTACTCGGCCTGGGTCGAGGGCAACGAGGGCGGTGAGTCCGAGACCGTCATCGGCAAGTGGCTCGCCGGGCGCGGCCGCCACGACGACCTCGTCATCGCCACCAAGGTGAGCCAGCACCCGAAGTTCCCCGGCCTGACCGCCGCCAACATCAAGGCCGCCGCGGACGCCTCGCTGCAGCGCCTGGGCACCGACCACATCGACCTCTACTACACGCACTTCGACAAGACCGAGGTCCCCGTCGAGGAGATCATCGGCGCGCTCGACGAGCTGGTCAGGGCCGGCAAGGTCCGCCACATCGCCGCCTCCAACATCTCCGCGGCCCGCCTCCAGGAGTCCCTCGACCTGTCCGACCGCGAGGGCCTCGCCCGCTACGTCGCCCTCCAGCCCCACTACAACCTCGTCTCGCGCGACACCTACGAGGGCGAGCTCGAGCAGGTCGCCTCCCGCGCCGGACTCGGCGCCGTGCCCTACTACGCGCTCGCCGCCGGGTTCCTGACGGGCAAGTACCGCGCCGGCGTCACCGTCGACAGCCCCCGCGCCCAGGGCGCGGGCAAGCACCTGGAGACCGAGCGCGGCCGCGCCGTCCTCACCGCCCTCGACGAGATCGCCCAGGAGCACGGCGCCGAGATCGCCACGGTCGCCCTCGCCTGGCTCGCCGCGCAGCCCACCGTGACCGCCCCGATCGCCTCGGCGCGCACCGTGGAGCAGCTTCCGGCCCTGGTCGCCGTCGCCGACCTCACCCTGACCGAGGCCGAACTCCGGCGCCTCGACCGCGCCTCCGCCTGAGGCCGGCGCTCACCGGCGGCACGGGCTCACCAGCGGTACGGGGGGTACGCCGGGCCCTGCGGAGCCGCGGGGAAGACGGGCCGGGGCGGCGCGATCGCCCTGGCCCCGTACGCGAGCGCGGCCCGCGCATAGCCCTGCCGCCGCCACAGCGCGTCCAGCAGCTCCCGTTCCCGTACGACGAAGTCGGCGCCCGCCCGGCCGCGCTCGCCGCGGCGGCGCAGCAGCGCGAGGGACGTCGCACACTCCTCGTACTCCGTGACGGCGGACAGCGCCTGCCTGCCGCCGAAGTGCGCGGCGTACTCGCGGGCCAGGCGGCGCGCCTTGAGCGAGCCGAGAGCGAACGGCTCGGCCGGGGCCAGCCAGCCCGCCGCGACATAGGCGGGCAGCTCCTGGCGCACGGCCCGCAGCTCGCGCTGGCGCAGGAACACGGCGAGCCAGGTGACGAGGCCGAACACCGGCACCATGAACGTCGCGTAGACCGCGAAGAAGCCGTACTCGCCGAAGTTCGACGAGCCGTTCCAGAAGGCGTGCATGCCCATCGCGGTCAGCAGTCCGGCGAGCGGCAGCAGCACCCGGCGGGCGCGGCCGCGGTCGGGGGCCGTGACGGCGGCGACGCCGAATCCGATGCCGGTCAGCACCGTGAACAGCGGATGAGCGAACGGCGACATGATGACGCGGACGAAGAAGGTCGCGGCGGTCACCGACGTGAAACCGGGGCCGGTGCCGGTGAGCTGGTCGGTGCCGAACGCGTTGCCCAGATAGAGGATGTTCTCGGTGAACGCGAAGCCGGTCGCGGTGACGCCTGCGATGACGATGCCGTCCACGACCCCGGCGAAGTCGCGTCTGCGGAACAGGAAGACGAGGAGCACCGCCGCCGCCTTCGCCGACTCCTCGACCACCGGGGCGATCACGGTGGCGCCGAGCGTGTCGGCGCTCGACGGGTCGGCCGTCGCCGTCTCTATCCAGCGGGTCGCGAAGCTGTTGGCGACGATCGCGATGAGGGCCGCCGCGCAGGCGCCCCAGGCGAACGCGAAGACCGTGTTCCGCCACGGACCCGGGCGCACCCGGTCCAGCCAGCGGAACGCGGCTATCAGCAGCGGCACCGGCAGCACGGCCAGACCGAGCCCCACGAGGAAGCCCTCGGTGCCGGTCTGCTCCCGCACCAGCGCCAGGATCACCGCGCCCGACAGCGCCAGCAGCGCGGCGAGCGCCGTGGCCTGCACCCCCTTCCGCTCCCACCAGCGCGGATGCGGGACCGCGCCGCTCGGCGGCGTGCCGAGGGCGTGATCCTGCTGAGGCGGATACGTGGGGTAGTGGGCCACGGATTGACCCTAACGAGGGATGCCGGGTGCCGCGACGGGGCCCGGGTTCCCCCGCAGCTCAGCGGCGTCGGAACAGCAGGTCGTGCACGACGTGGCTCTTGTCCAGGCCCTTGCCCTCGAAGCGGGTCAGGGGGCGGAACGCGGGGCGCGGGGCGTAGCCGCCGCCGGGCACCGTGTTCTCGTAGTCGGGGTGCGCCGTGAGGACCTCGAGCATCTGCTCCGCGTAGTCCTCCCAGTCCGTCGCGCAGTGCACGATCGCGCCCGGCCTGAGCGGGCCGGCGACCAGGGACAGGAAGTCGGGCTGGATCAGGCGCCGCTTGTTGTGCCGCTTCTTGGGCCACGGGTCGGGGAAGTACACGCGCAGCCCGTCCAGGCTGTCGTCCGGGAGCATGGCGCGCAGCAGGATGATCGCGTCGCCGTTCGCCACCCGGACGTTCTTCATGCCGCCGCGGTCCGCCAGGTTCAGCAGGTTGCCCTGGCCCGGGGTGTGCACGTCGACCGCGAGGATGCCCGTCGTCGGATCGTCCGCGGCCATCTGGGCCGTGGCCTCGCCCATGCCGAAGCCGATCTCCAGGACGATCCGCTCCACGCCGGGGAACAGCGCGGGCAGGTCGAGCGTCTGCCGGCCGTCGATGTCCAGGCCCCACTGGGGCCACAGGCGCTGCAGGGCGTCGGCCTGGGCGGTGGTGACCCTGCTGCGGCGGGGCTGGAAGCTGCGGATGCGGCGCTCGAAGTGGGAGCCGGCGGGGTCCGGGCGGGGGCCGTCCGGGAAGCGGGGCTCGTTCGGGCGGGCGGGGACGTGATTCTCAGGCGACTCAGACACAATGCCCCCGATTTTACGTACCGCGCGCCCCCTCGGCGCCGGGTACGCGACCGTCACAGGGCGGCCAGGGCCCGGGTGGCGATGTGGCGGCCGATGGGGAGGGCGGCTGTCGCCGCGGGTGACGGCGCGTTCAGCACGTGGACCGCGCGCGGCCCCTCGCGGATGAGGAAGTCGTCCACCAGCGTCCCGTCCCGCAGCACGGCCTGCGCCCGCACCCCCGCCTCCGCAGGCACCAGATCCGCCCCGTCGACGGCCGGTACCAGCCTCCGCACCGCCCGCGCGAACGCCCCCCGGGACGCGGACCGCAGCACCTCCCCGGCCCCGTACCGCCAGTGCTGCCGCGCCAGGTGCCAGGACCCGGGCCAGCCGAGCGTCCCGGCCAGGTCCCGCGGCCGCACCACGCCCCATCCGTAGCCCTCGCGGGCCAGCGCCGGGACCGCGTTGGGTCCCACGTGGACGCCTCCGTCGACGCCCCGCGTCAGATGCACCCCGAGGAACGGGAACGCCGGGTCCGGCACCGGATAGACCAGCCCCCGCACCAGCTCGGGCCGGGCCAGCTCGAAGTACTCACCCCGGAACGGCACGATCCGCATGCCCGGGTCGTCCCCCGTCAGCCGCGCCACCTCGTCGCAGTGCAGCCCCGCGCAGTTCACCAGGACCCGCGCCCGCACCACGTCCCCCGCGCGCGTGCGCACCGCGACCCCGCGCCCCGGGCGCCGGTCGACCTGCACGACCTCCGCCCCGTAGCGGACCTCGGCGCCGGACACTTCGGCGAGCCGCTCCGCGACCGCCCGGTAGTCCGCGATCCCCGTCGTGCCCACGTGGATCGCCGCCAGGCCGCGCACCTGCGGCTCGTACTCCTGGATCTGGACCGGGCCGAGCTCGCGCACCGCGATCCCGTTCTCCCGGCCGCGCTGGACCAGTGCGTGCAGCCGCGGCAGCTCGTCCCGCTCGGTGGCGACGATCAGCTTGCCGGTGACCTCGTGCGCGATCCCGTACTCCGCGCAGAACGTGACCATCTCGGCCGCCCCGCGCACCGCGAACCGCGCCTTGAGCGAGCCCGGGCGGTAGTAGATCCCGCTGTGGATCACCCCGCTGTTGCGCCCCGTCTGGTGGCGGGCCGGGCCCGGCTCCTTCTCCAGGACGACGACGCGGGTGCCCGGCGCGGCCCGGGAGACGGCATACGCGGTGGACAGCCCGACGATCCCGCCGCCGACCACCAGCACGTCCCCGTCCAGCACAGCCGTCCCCACCAGGCCTCACCTCCACGCCCTGCATCTTGCCCGACGCCACTGACAGTCCCGACGCCACCGACCAGTCCCGACCCGCCGACAGCGCCGACAGGTCCGTGGGTCCCGCCCGGCCCCGGGACACGGAGGTGAGGACCCGGGCCGGGGGCTACGCCGGAGCCATCAGGAGGGGGCGCGCCCGTTCCCGTAGTTCCACGACTCTCGGCTCGTCGCCGTACGGCTCCAGACGGTGCAGCAGGTCCTTCACGTACTCCGTGGTGCGCGCGGACGAGATGCGGCCCGCGACCTCGAGCGCCCGTGTGCCCTGCTCGCACGCCGCGTCCAGGTTCCCCGACTCCAGCTCGGCGACCGCCGACACCACCAGGCGCAGCCCGTGCGAGCGCACGAACTCCTCCGTGGGCCGCGACAGCGCCTGCTCCGTGAACCGGCGCACCTGACGCGGCGCCTTCAGGTCCCGGTAGCACTCGGCCGCGTCCGCCGCGAAACGGTCGTACGAGTAGAAGCCCAGCCACGACGGATCGTTGTCACCGTCGCGGGAGCGCTCCAGCCAGCCCTCGGCGGCCTTGAGCGAGGCGCCGGCCGCCTGCGCGTCACCGGTACGCGCGTGCGCGCGCGCCTCGACGAGCCGGAAGAAGCTCATCGTGCGGGCGGTCGCCAGGCTCTTGTTCCGCTCCAGCGCCGCCTGCGCCAGGTCGACGCCCTCGTCGCCGAAGCCGCGGTACGTCGCCTGCAGCGACATCGAGGCGAGCACGTAGCCGCCGAGCGGGACGTCGGCCGCGGCCCGCGCGAGCCGCAGCGCCTGGATGTAGTACCGCTGCGCCGCCTCCTGCTGACCCGTGTCGAACGCCATCCACCCGGCTAGGCGCGTCAGTTCGGCCGCGGCGCCGAACAGGGAGCGGCCCACGTCGTCCGAGTACGAGCCGAGCAGCAGCGGTGCCGCCTCCACCCGCAGGCACTCGGGCACCATCGACGAACGCCAGTCCCCGCCGCCGTACTTGGAGTCCCAGCGGCGTGCGTCCTGTGCGGCCTCGCGCAGCTTCTGCACGTCACTGTGGCCGACCTTCTGCGGTGCGCCCTCCTCGGCACCGTGCGCCTCGCGCGCGACCGACGAGTCGGCCGGGGTTATCAGCCATCGCGAGGCCGGTGTGGCGTACGCGCTCACCGCGAAGGACCCGGCGAGCGACTGCCAGATCCCGCCACCGCCCGCGCGGCGGCCCGCCAGATCGAGGCGGTACAGCTCCGTCGCCGACCGCACCGCCGCCCGCACGTCCCGCGGGAAGGCGAGCCCCACCTCGGGCGCGGGGTCCGCGTCCGCCAGGCCGATCTCGTGCAACGGCACAGGCCGGCCCAGCTTCTGGCCGATCGCGGCCGCGATGAGGTGCGGGGCGGCGCCCTGCGGCACCATGCCCTTCGACACCCAGCGCGCCACGGACGTCTTGTCGTAGCGCAGCGTCAGTCCGCGCTGCGACCCCAGATCGTTGACCCGGCGCGCCAGTCCGGCGTTGCTGATTCCCGCGAGGGCGAGAACGGCGCCGAGTTTCTCGTTCGGCCCGCGTTGCTCCCTGGACATGCGTCACCCCTCGACACAGACGGCTGCCGCGCCTGGCGGCTACGCCGAGAAGACGGCCCGACTCGGCCTGGCATAACCGCGCGGCATTCGTACACCCAGCGTAGTTCGCCGCCTCCCAAGCGTTAAGGGCGGTGGTTCCAGATGGCGGGATTGTTGTCCGTACTGAAGTACGGCGCAGGCCACGCCGTGTGACCGTGTGCTCCGCCCGTGGTGCCGTGCGCCCACACGTGCGCTCTTGGCCGTCCCCCGGGGGAGCGCTTCCATGGGACCTGCGTGGGTCGGCCCGCTGTACTGGATCCAGCGGGCTGGGGGACACCGCCGCCTTCATCCCCGCGGGCGGTGGAACGGTCCGGGAGGCGAACTGCGCCTCCCGGACTGCGCGTTGCGCGCTGTGGCCGAAGCGGGTCGGCCGGCTCCGGCCAACCCGCGCCGATTTGGCCGAATCTCACCGTTGTTGTGCCGTTGTCGTTCCGTGCTGCGTGGGTAGTACCACGGTTCAACGACCGCTCAAAAGGGGCGCATCCGGGGGAGCACACGCCATTTTCCGCTCCCTTCATGCGTCCTCCAGGACGCCTCCTTCGTGGCAGCATGGGGATCCCTTGGATGTCCACAGCGTGTGGAGGCGGCGATGCGGTGGTTGGTGGGGTGGAGCAGTACCGCCGCCGGGCCCCTCGCCCCCGGTTCCGCCGGAGCGACCGGGACGGACGGCGAGACGGTCCACCCGGTGGGGTCCCAACTCCTGTGGGGAGACCCGGATCCCCTGTGGGCGGTCGGTGACTGGCGCCCCGACGAAGTACGCATCGTGAAGGTCGACGACCAGACCCGGATCGCGGTCCTCGGCGTCTGCGGCGCCACCGACGAGCAGCTGCGCGTCGGCCTGTTCGCCGCCCGCGGCGGCGCCCTGCGCCACCTGACCGCCTGGCCCGGCAGCTACACGGCCGTCGTCCGGGCCGGCCGCCGCGTCACCGTCCTCGGTGACCTCGCGGGCGCCCGGCCCGTCTTCCACACCCCCTGGGCCGGCGGCACCGCCTACGCCACCGCAGCCCTCCCCCTCGCCGACCTCATCGAGGCCAACCTCGACGTCGGACACCTCGCCGCGCTCCTCGCCGCCCCCGACGTGCCCGAGGCGCTGCACGACTCGACCCCCTACGAGGGCGTGCGCCGCATCCCGCCCGGACACGCGCTCGTGCTGCGCGCCGGATCCCGCGAGATCGCCGGCTACGAACCCGTCGCCTCCCTCGCCGTCGCCGCCACCCCCACCGACCCCGCCGACGCCGTGGACGGCGTACGGGACGCCCTCGTGGACGCCGTACGCACCCGGCTCGCCGCACCCCGGCACGTGCCCGGCACCGACCTCGACCCCGGTCCCGTACCCGGCATGGGGCCCGCCGAGCGGCGCGCCGCGCGCGGGATGCCCGTGCCCGGCATCGGCGCCGACCTCTCCGGCGGTCCCGCCTCCGGCACCCTCGCACTGCTCGCGGCCGGACTGCCCGGACTGCCCGGCACCGTCCTCGGGCACGGCACCGGCGCGGGCGAGCGCCTGCTCGCGGTCACCTTCAACGACCTCACCTCCGCGCCCGCCCACCACGAGGCCGAACTGGAGCGCGCCGGCGTCCTCGCCGCCAACCCGCGCCTGCACCACGTCGTCGTCGCGGGCGGCGAGGAGACCCTGCCCTACGCCGAGTTGGACGGGCCCCTCACGGACGAGCCCAGCGCCGCCCTCGTGACCGCCGCCCGGCACCGCGCGCGCCTCGCCTCCGAGACCGCGGGCGTCTACCGGGCCGAACACCTCGCCGCCCGCCTGCTCGACGAGCACGGCGCCGACGCCCTCGCCGCCACCGACGACCTCGCCGCGCTCGTGCGCCGCGCCGCCGAGGACGCGTACGACGAGGGGTACGAGCGCGGCGTCCACGACCACGACGCCACCGCGATCCTCACCGCGCTGCTGCGCCTGCACGCCGGGGCCGGACTGCTGCGCCACCCGCCCGCGGCCCGCGCCGCCGCGCAGATGTTCTGGGCGCACGAGGTGCCCCGGGAGGAGCGGGAGCCGCTCACCCGCCGCGCCCGCTCGCTCGCCCGCGCCCGCGACACCTTCGGGCTCGCCCCTGCCGTCGACGACTTCCGCGCGGAGCTCGCCGCGCGCATGGGCGGCGACGCGGACGCGGCGCGCTATCTCTTCGACGAGCTGAGCTGCGCGCCCGACGGTTTCGTCACCGCGACCCGCGTGCGCACCTTCCTCGACAAGTTCCGCCGCACGGTGGACGGTCCGGCCTACGAGGAGGACCTGCGCGGGCTGCCCGACATCGCGTCCCGGCGCCAGATCGTCGAGGCCTGGCTCGCGGCGTACGCCGCGTCCGCGGACCCGGCGGGGGAGAGCGCCGCCGATCTGCCCGAGGCCGTCGCCGTCGAACTCTGCCCGGACCTCGCGCGCTACGACGAGTCCGCCGACCTCACCGCCACCGTCACCGGACTGCTCGGCACCCATCCGCGCGTCCAGGGCCGCGCCCTCACGGTCCGGCTCGACGAACTCCTGTCCCGAACCCGGCAGTTCCGCACCGCGACCGTCCCCGGCTACCGCGCCTACCAGAAGCTGCGCACACGCCTCGCCGCCGTCGAGCGAGACCGGCTGCGGCTGGACGAGCACCGCCCGCGCGTCCTGTCGACGTTCGTGCGCAGCCGGCTGATCGACGAGGTCTACCTGCCGCTGATCGGCGACAACCTCGCCGCCCAGCTCGGCAGCGCGGGCGGCCTGCTGCTGCTCGTCTCGCCGCCCGGCTACGGCAAGACGACGCTCATGGAGTACGTCGCCGACCGGCTCGGGATGATCCTCGTGAAGGTCAACGGGCCCGCGCTCGGCCACGGTGTCACCTCCCTCGACCCGGCCGAGGCGCCGAACGCCGCGGCCCGCCAGGAGGTCGAGAAGATCAACTTCGCCCTGGAGGCGGGCAACAACGTCCTGCTCCACCTCGACGACATCCAGCACACCTCGCCCGAACTGCTGCAGAAGTTCATCTCCCTGTGCGACGCCCAGCGCCGCATGGAGGGCGTCTGGAACGGCCGGTCCCGCACCTACGACCTGCGCGGCAAGCGCTTCGTGGTCTGCATGGCCGGCAACCCCTACACCGAGTCCGGTGCCCGCTTCCGCATCCCCGACATGCTCGCCAACCGCGCCGACGTGTGGAACCTCGGCGACGTCCTGACCGGCAAGGAGGAGGCCTTCGCCACCTCCTTCGTCGAGAACGCGCTCACCGCCAACCCGCACCTCGCCCCGCTCGCCGGCCGGGACCGCGCCGACCTCGACCTGCTCGTCCGGCTCGCCGCGGGCGACCCCACCGCCCGGCCCGACCGGCTCGTGCACGCCTACCCGGCCGCCGAGCGCGAGCGCATCGTCACGGTGCTGCGCCATCTGCTCGCCGCCCGCGGCACCGTCCTCGCCGTGAACGCCGCCTACATCGCGTCCGCCGCCCAGGACCCGGCGACCCGCACCGAACCGCCCTTCCGGCTGCAGGGCTCGTACCGCGACATGAACAAGATCGCCGCGCGGATCGATCCCGCGATGAACGACGCCGAGCTCGCCGCCGTCGTCGACGACCACTACGCGAGCGAGGCCCAGACCCTCACCACGGGCGCGGAGGCCAACCTGCTCAAGCTCGCCGAGCTGCGCGGCACGCTCGACGCCCGGCAGAGCGCCCGCTGGGACGAGATCAGGGCCGGGCACGTCCGGGCCCGCACCCTGGGCGGTCCCGACACCGATCCGCTGGTGCGTGCCGTGGCCGCGCTCGGACTGCTCGCCGACCGGGTCGCCGCCGTCGAGTCCGCCATCACGCGCGCCTCCACCGCGCCCCCGCGGTGAACGCACCGCCCCGATGGGGGACCTCGCCGCACTCTGCGCTACAAAGGGCCTGGGGCGAGACCAGCGAGGTGGGGGTACATATGGCGGCGGAGCGGGGCATACCGGCCGAATTCCTGGACGGCTTCGTGCGCATCGTCGCCGAGGCCTCCACGACCGGCCGCAGGCTGACCCGCGACGAGCTCGACTCCCGGCGCGCCCTCGGCGAGCGCGCCGCCGAGGCCGGACACGGCCTGCGCACCCTCGTCGGCGTCCACCTCGCGGCGGCCCGCGCCCACACCTACGACCGCGCCGCCACCCTCGACGGCGTGCTCACCGCCGTCGAGCAGGGCGTCGACGCCTTCGCCGAAGGGTACGAGCGGGCCCAGCGGCTCGCCGTGCGCCGCGAGGAGGCGGCCCGCCGCGAGTTCATCGACGACCTGCTGCACGGGCGCAGCGACCTCGGCCTGCTCGCCGAGCGCGCCGAACGCTTCGGGCTCCGGCTCTCCTTCGCGCACGCCGTCGCCGTGGCCCAGGGCGAGCGGTCCTACGACGAGGGCGACAGCGCCCCGCGCGACGTGGAGCGGGCCCTGACCGCCCGGTTCGGCGACCGGAACGTCCTGCTGACCACCAAGGACGGCCGTCTCGTGTGCATCGCGCCCGGTGACCAGGACGAGGTCCTCGCGCACTTCGCCAAGCAGGCGCACGCCGCCACCGACGGCGGCCGGGTCGCCATCGGCCGCCCGCAGTCCGGACCCGGCGGCGTCGTCCAGTCCTACGAAGAGGCCCTGGGCGCCCTCGACCTCGCCGTCCGCCTCGAACTCGACGAACCGGTCCTGCGCGCCGCCGACCTCCTCGTCTACCCGGTCCTCACCCGCGACCGGCAGGCCATGGCCGACCTCGTGCTGAACGCGCTCGGTCCGCTCCAGCAGGCCCGCGGCGGCGCCCGGCCCCTGATCGAGACGCTCGCCGTCTACTTCGACACCGGCTGCGTCGCCGCCGAGGCGGCCCGCCGCCTCTCCCTCAGCGTCCGCGCGTTCACCTACCGGCTCGCCCGCATCCACCAGCTGACCGGCGCCGACCCCGCGGACCCGGTCCACCGGTACACGCTGCAGACGGCCGTGATCGGGGCACGCCTCCTGGACTGGCCGGCGCAGCAGTTCTGACCGCCGCCGCCCGGCACCCCTGCGCAGAACCCCTCCCGCACCTTAGAGTTGATCATCCGTCAGCCGCAGCAGGGCTGCCGGTTCGCTCGGCAACTGGGGGAGTGGGCTCATGGTGGAACCGGTCTCGGCCGTCCTGGGGGTGCTCGTCGCCGTCGGCTCCGGCACGGCCAACGAAGCGGGCAAACAGCTGTGGGAGACCGCAGGCGCACTGGTGCGGCGCATCACCGGACGCGAGGTCGCCGCGCCCGCCACGGCCACGGAGCGACAGGACCTCGCCGCCTCGATCGTCGCCGCATGTGCCGACCGTCCCGAACTCCTCGCCCAGTTCCTCCAGTTGACCCGCGGACTGCCGGGGCCGCCCGACTGGCCGGCCGGTGCACCGCCCCGGCTGCCGTCCGCGCCGTACGTCTTCACCGACCGGCGCGAGATCCTGCGCGGCCTCGACGAGGAGTCCGCCCGGCCCTTCCGGGGGCGCCCCCGCACCGTCCAGCTGCACGGCCCCGAGGGCATCGGCACCACCGCGGCCGTCCTCCACTGGGGATGGCGGCGCGCCGACCGCTTCCCCGACGGACAGCTCTACGCCGACGTGCGCGGCGCGACACCCGGCGAGACGGCGGCCCGGCTGCTGCGCCGGATCGGGACGCCCGACGACCGGATACCGCCCGCGGCAGCCGACCGTGTCGACGCGCTGCGCGGACTCCTCGGGGAGCGGCGGGTGCTCGTCGTCCTCGACCACGTGACGTCCACCGCCCAGGTGCGCCCGCTCGTCGTCCCCGGGCCCGGGGTGTGCACCGTCGTCGTGGCCCGCGAACGGTTCGCCGGGCTCGGCGCCGTGCACCTGCCGCTGGGACCGCTGCCGCCCCGGGACGCGCGGCGGGTCCTGACGGGCGTCGCCGGGAAGGCCGCCGTCGCCGCCGCCCGGGCCACGCTGCCCGCCGTGCTCGACCGGTGCGCCGGACACCCCTACGCTCTGCA
>NZ_WWIA01000274.1 GCF_009870065.1 Streptomyces sp. SID5785
CGGGGCGCCGGGCGCGGGCGGGGGTGGCTCCGGCGGTGGTACGGCGGAAGCGGGTCTCGTCGTGGCTTGTCGCGCAGTTCCCCGCGCCCCTCACGGGGCTTCGCGGGCTGCTTCGGCGGAGGTGCAGCAGGCCCCCGGGACGGGGTCCCGGGGGCCTGCTGGAGGGGGTGCTGCGGGGGTCAGGCCTGGGCCTGCTCCTCCGTGGACTCCTCGGCCGGTGCCTCGTCGGCAGCGTCCTCGTCGTCCTCGAGGTCGATGACCTCGCCGTTCGTGTCCTTGACCGTGGCGGCCTCGACGACGACCGCGAGGGCCTTGCCGCGGGCGACCTCGCCGACGAGCATCGGGACCTGGCCGCCCTCGACGACGGCCTGGGCGAACTGGTCGGGGGACATGCCGGAGGAGGCGGCGCGACGCATGAGGTGCTCGGTGAGCTCCTCCTGGTTCACGTTCAGCTTCTCCTTGTTGACGAGCTCGTCGAGGACGAACTGCGTCTTGATGCCCTTGACGGCCTGCTCGCGCGTCTCGGCGTCGAACTCCTCGGCCGACTTGCCCTGGATCTCGAGGTACTTCTCGAGGTCGAGGCCCATCTGGCCGAGCTGGTGGTGCTCCAGGTTGTGCTTGCGGGTCTGCATCTCGTCCTCGAGGAGCTTCTCGGGGACGGGGACCTCGACCAGCTCGAGCAGCTTCTCGAGGACGCGCTCCTGGGCCTGCGTGGCCTGGTCGTACTGCTTCATGTTCTCGAGGCGCTTGCGGCTGTCGGCCTTCAGCTCGTCGAGGGTGTCGAACTCGGAGGCGAGCTGGGCGAAGTCGTCGTCCAGGGCCGGGAGTTCGCGGGCGGCGACCTGGGTGACCTTGACGGTGACCTCGGCCTCCTTGCCCTCGGCGGAGCCGCCCTTGAGCTCGGAGGTGAAGGTGGCGTCGCCACCGGCCTCCAGGCCCTTCACGGCCTCGTCGATGCCGTCGAGCAGCTCGCCCGAGCCGATCGTGTACGAGACGCCGGAGGCGACGCCGTCCTCGAGGACCTCGCCGTCGACCTTGGCCTCGAGGTCGATCGTCACGACGTCGCCGTCCTCGGCGGCGCGCTCGACCGGGTTGGTCGAGGCGAAGCGGTCACGCAGCTGCTCGACCGACTTGTCGACGTCCTCGTCGGTGACCTCGACCGCGTCGACCTCGACCTCGATGCCGGAGTAGTCCGGGATCTCGATCGCGGGGCGGACGTCGACCTCGGCGGTGAAGTTCAGCGTCTCGCCGTCCTTCAGCTCCGTGATGTCGACCTCGGGCTGGCCCAGGACGTTGAGCTCGGCCTCGTTCACCGCTTCGGTGTAGAACTTCGGAAGCGCGTCGTTGACGGCCTCCTCCAGGACGGCACCGCGGCCGAAGCGCTGGTCGATGACGCGGGCCGGGATCTTGCCCTTGCGGAAGCCCTTCACCGTGACCTGCTGGTTGATCTTCTTGTACGCCGCGTCGAGGCTGTCCTTGAGCTCCTCGAAGGGCACCTCGATGCTGAGCCGAACCCGGGTCGGGTTCAGGGTCTCCACGGCGCTCTTCACGGTTCGGTCTCCTTGGGGGCTGACTTCTGGGTTCCTGCCCGGTTTCAGAGACACACGGGCACGCAGCTTGCATAGTAACGGCAAGCCGGAGCCGACCCACAATGCGATCTTGGGGAGCCCGCGGAGCCGTTCGAGAAGCGACGGGGCGGCCGGCCGGACGGCGGCTTCAACGCTGGTCGGGGTGGCGGGATTTGAACCCACGGCCTTCCGCTCCCAAAGCGGACGCGCTACCAAGCTGCGCCACACCCCGTCGGTGCGACACGTAGGGTACATGCCCGCAGGCAGTGCCACTCCCCCCCTTTACGGGGCGGAAGCCGGGGCGTCGGCGGCCGGCCGGCGAGAGGGTGTGCGGGCGGGCCCCGGGACCCGCTACGATGCCTGCGTACCGCGGTCACCGAGACGTGGTGCACCGTGTGCGGGCGTAGCTCAATGGTAGAGCCCTAGTCTTCCAAACTAGCTACGCGGGTTCGATTCCCGTCGCCCGCTCTTTTCGAGGCCTCCGGCCCCGGGTCCACACCAGTGGACCGGGCCGGGGGCTTTTTTGCTCCCGGCCCGCCGCTCAGAAATTGATCGCGCTGATGCTCGACGCGACGGAGTTGAGGAAGTTGTTGATCGCGGGAGCCATTCCGGTCGAGGCCAGGAAGAAGCCGAAGAGGACCGCGACGATGGCGGGTCCCGCCTTGATCGAGCCACCGCGCATCAGCACGACGAGGACGATCGCCAACAACAGCACCACTGACAGCGAAATGGCCACACTGATCACACCCTAGGTCGGTCCGCTCTCCCGGCCCGGGGGGTACAGCGCCACACCCCCCGCCAGAACCATCGTGCCACCAACCCGGGCTCCGTATGCGGCCGGTGACGCATCGTCGGCCACGCGCGCGCGGGGGCGCGGGGTGCGCGCACCCTTGGGGCGCACGAGCCGCGCACGTGGGCGGGGTGGCGGACAGGACGGGCCGGGCGACGAAATCGGCTTGATCGTTTCCATGGCGCACATGCTCCGCACACATGCCCCGCGCACGGCACCCACGGGCCCCGCGCGGCCCGATCGCGGTGTTCGCGCATTTCTCACCGGGCCCGCACGGACGCGCACATGAGTGACGCACGCCATTTCCAGTAAATTCACGGGCGGCCGGCCCGGTGCCCGATCAACGGATTTCCTGGCGCGAACACCTCGCGGCACGAGCGTGAGAAACGCGACATAACACCACACCGATGTCGGCCGTTATGCACCCTTTAAGTGGGATGAAAGGGGGATAACGGGACAGATCGGCAATAAATCCATGGCATACGAACCCATGCCGACTTCTGCAAATCACATCGGCCCCGAATGGATCTCCCGGACGATATGCGGGAATCACCTGGAAGGTTTTACGAAATCGCGCGGGCGCCACTAGGGTGCCTCAGATGTTCCGCACTGCGCACGGGTCGCACCGCAGTCCGCTGCCTCCGGCCGCACCGACCGTGGACGCGACGTCCTCCCCCCGAGCCCCGCACGAACCGCGCCCCGCACCGCCCGCCTCCGCGCAGCCCGCACCCGCCGCGGCCGCCGCCGCGGCGCCCAAGCAGCGGGACGCGTTCTTCGACAACGCGAAGTACCTGGCGATCGTGTTCGTCGCGATGGGTCACGCCTGGGAGCCGCTCACGGACGGCAGCCGTGCCGCCGAGGCGCTGTACATGATCGTCTACACGTTCCACATGCCGGCGTTCATCGTCATCTC
>NZ_WWIA01000275.1 GCF_009870065.1 Streptomyces sp. SID5785
CCCGCACTCGTCGTGTGCGGCGACCGCGACACCGTCACCGGCGTCGAGGCCTCCCAGGTCCTCGCCGGAGGCCTGCACAAGACCGCCTACGTGATCGTCAAGGACGCCGGTCACCTGGCCAACCAGGAACAGCCCGCGCGCTTCAACGCCTGGGTCCTGTCCCACCTGCACATCGCCACCCGCTAGCGAAGGACGCACCATGCCCGTGACCACCACCGCGTACGACAACGGCGGCGACCTCGCCACGTACACCGACTCGCTGATCGCCTCGAAGGCCTCGCGCGTCGCCGACTTCGACACGCTCTCCTTCCAGGAGAAGGCCGGCCCGCAGTACCGCCGCGGCCAGATCCGCTACGTCGGCTCCGGCGCGACCGGCAACCACGAGGGCGACTCCCGCATCATCCCGTCGGGCGGCTTCACCTTCTCCAACATGCTGCTGCCCCCGGGCGCCGAGGGCCCGGCCCACACCCACCACGACGTGGAGGAGGCCTTCTTCGTCCTGGAGGGCGAGGTCAGGGTCGGCATCCACCGCGGCCCCGACGAGGCCGAGTACCGCACCCTGGGCTACCGCGACATGATCGTGGTCCCGGCCGGGGTGACCCGCTCGCTGAAGAACGAGGGCGACACCGACGCCCTGTTCTGCGTCGTCATCGGCACGCAGAAGCCGCAGGTGCCCTCGTACCCCGAGTACTCGCCGATGCACGGCGTCACCCGTGACTGACGCGTCCGCGCGCACGGTCGTCGTGACCGGGGCGGGCCGTGGCCTCGGACTGGCCATGGCCCGCCGGGCGGGCGAGGACGGCTTCCGGGTCGTCGTCGCCGAGCTCGACGCCGAGCGCGGCGAGCGGGCCGCGGCCGAGCTGCGCGCGGCGGGCATCGACGCCCGCTCCGTACGGTGCGACGTGGCGGACCCGGCGTCCGTGGCCGGACTGGCCGACTTCGTGCGGGAGTCGGGCGGCGGCCTGTACGGGCTGGTGAACAACGCCGCGCTCGCCGACGGTGTGGGCGGCAAGGAGTTCCAGGACATCGACATCGAGGTCTGGGACCGCCTGATGACGGTGAACGCGCGCGGCCCCTGGCTCGTCGCCAAGGCCCTGCACCCGCTGTTCGGCCCCACCGGCCGCATCGTGAACATCGCCTCGGACGCCGCCCTGTACGGCTCCCCGCGGCTCGCGCACTACATCGCCTCCAAGGGCGCCGTCATCGCCCTGACCCGGGCCATGGCCCGCGAGCTGGGCGAGCGCGGCATCACGGTGAACGCGCTCGCGCCGGGCCTCACCGAGGTCGAGGCCACCGAGTCGGTCCCCGTCGAGCGGCACGGTCTGTACGCGGCGAACCGGGCGATCTCGCGCCCGCAGCGGCCGGACGACCTGACCGGGCTCGCCTCCTTCCTCCTCTCCGAGGAGTCCCGCTACCTGACCGGACAGGTGATCGCCGTCAACGGCGGCTTCACGATGAACTAGCGCTGTATCTAGAGGAGTTGTCATGGATCTGGGCCTCGCCGACCGGACCTACCTGGTCACCGGAGGCAGCTCGGGCGTAGGCCTGGCCACGGTCCGCGCCCTGCTCGACGAGGGCGCCCACGTCGCCACGTGCGGGCGCGACGCCGACCGGCTGAAGCGGATCGGCCACCACGAGCGGCTGTTCACGGCCACCTGCGACGTCCGGGACGCGGACGCGGTGCGCGCGTTCGTCACCGCCGCCGCCGGCGCCTTCGGCGGGCGCCTCGACGGCCTCGTCAACAACGCCGGGCAGTCCCGGATGAAGCGCCTCGACGACACGACGTGGGACGACTGGCGCGACGAGCTGGACCTCAAGTTCGCGGGCGTCCTCCACCCGCTCCGGGCCTCCCGCGACCTGCTGCGTGCCTCGGACGCGGCGTCCGTCGTGAACGTCAACGCCGTCCTCGCCAAGCAGCCCGAGCCCCGCCTCATCACGACGAGCGCGGCCCGCGCGGGCATCCTCAACCTCTCCAAGTCCCTCGCCGGCGAGCTGGCGGCGGACGGCATCCGGGTCAACTCCGTGTGCCTGGGCCTCATCGACACGGGCCAGTGGACCCGCCGGCACGCCGCCGCGGACAGCGGCATGCCGTACGAGGACTGGCAGGCGGAACTCGCCGCCGACCGCGGCGTCGCCCTCGGCCGGCTCGGCCGCGCCGAGGAGGTCGCGTACGCGATCCTCGCGCTGCTCGCGCCGCGCGCCTCGTACATCACCGGTACCAGCATCGACGTCTGCGGCGGAGTCGGCCGCGGCATCCTCTGAGGAGCACGCATGCGCTACGACAACGGCGGCGCCCTCCTGGTCGCCGTCCTGAAGGAACTCGGCATCGACACGGTCTTCGGCATCGTGTCCGTGCACAACCTGCCGCTGGTCGAGGCCGTCGACCGCGAGCTGCGGTTCGTCCCGGTCCGCCACGAGGCGAGCGCCGTCAACGCGGCCGACGCCTACGGGCGGGCCCGCGGCGGCCTCGGCTGCGCGCTCACCTCGACCGGCACCGGCGCGGGCAACGCGGCGGGCTCGCTCGTCGAGGCGCTCGCCTCCGGCACCTCCGTCCTGCACGTCACCGGGCAGGTGGAGAGTGCCCACCTGGGCAGCGGGCGCGGCTTCATCCACGAGACCAAGGACCAGCTCGGCATGCTGACCGCGGTCTCCAAGCACGCCGTCACCGTCGGCTCCACCGAGGACGCGGGCCGGCTCCTGCGCGAGGCGGCGCGGGCCGCGCTCACCGCGCCCGGCGGCCCGGTCAGCGTCGAGTGGCCCATCGACCTCCAGTACGCCGCCCAGACCGACGCCGTCCGGTCGCCGCAGGCGCCCGCCGGCCCGGTGCTCGACGCCGCCGCCCTGGCCGCGGC
>NZ_WWIA01000003.1 GCF_009870065.1 Streptomyces sp. SID5785
GAGGCGATGACGAACAGCGTCTCGGCCGGGTCCAGGTCCCGCACCGCCTCGTGCAGGTCCGCGCCGTCGACGTTCGACACGAAGCGGACCGTCAGGTCGCGGTCGGTGAAGGAGCGCAGCACCTCGTAGGCCATCGCCGGACCGAGGTCGGAGCCGCCGATACCGATGTTGACGACGTTCCGGATCCGCTTGCCGGTGTGGCCGGTCCACTCCCCCGACCGGACGCGGTCGGCGAAGGCGGCCATCTTGTCAAGCACGGCGTGCACACCCGGCACCACGTTCTCACCGTCGACCTCGATGACGGCGTCGCGCGGGGCGCGCAGGGCGACGTGCAGGACGGCCCGGTCCTCGGTCGTGTTGATCTTCTCCCCGCGGAACATGGCGTCCCGCAGGCCGAACACGTCGGTCGCGGCGGCGAGCTCGCGCAGCAGACGCAGCGTCTCGTCGGTGACCAGGTGCTTGGAGTGGTCGATGTGCAGATCGCCGACCTGGAGGACGGAGCGCTCGGCGCGCTCCGGGTCGGCGGCGAACAGCTCACGCAGCTGGACGTCGCCCAGCTCTTCCCGGTGCTTGGCCAGCGCCTGCCACTCGGGCGTCTGGGTGAGTGCCTGCCTGTCGGACGCGTTCATGTCGGACTTCAGCCTTCTCTCGTACGCGCGTACGTGCGATGCCCCGCTACTGCCGTCCAACCTAGTTGATCAGGGTGAACACGGCCTTTCGGCCGGGTGCACCGGGGCATGCCAAGAAGCCGGGCACCCTGGTCGGTGCCCGGCTCGTCCGGCAGCTCAGATCTCGCCCCGCAGCTTCGCGAGCGCCTCGGCGAGGATCGCCTCGCCGTCCGCGTCGCTGCGCCGCTCCCTGACGTACGCGAGGTGCGTCTTGTAGGGCTCGGTGCGCGGCGGGTCCGGCGGGTTGTCCCGGTCCTGTCCGGCCGGGAATCCGCAGCGCGGACAGTCCCAGGTCTCCGGCACCTGCGCGTCGGAAGCGAAGCTCGGCTGCGTCTCGTGCCCGTTGGAGCACCAGAAGGAGATGCGCAGGCGCGGCGCGGACTCGCCGCGCTCGGCCTCGCCCATCGGCCCCGCCCCGACCCGACTTCCTCGGATCGCGTTGCCACTTGCCACGGTCGTAACTCCCTGCCTGATGGTGCCGCGAAGCGCGTCGGCGTCTCGCTTCGCCGCGGAGCGCCTCAGTCTACGTAAGGCCCAACGCGCGTCCAGTGATTGGAGTTACATCCCCTCGCACAGACGCAATGCCCCATGATAGGCCGCGCCGTTGAGCGCGTACCCGACATGGGGCATTGCTTGAGGAATGTGCAGTTGTGACGGGTCGGACCGGGGCCCGGGCCGGTCAAGATCAGTTGTTGATCTTCATCAGGATGCCGAGCACCACGATGCACGCGAACCACAGCAGACCGATCACGACCGTGATCCGGTCCAGGTTCCGCTCGGCGACCGAGGAGCCGCCGACGGAGGACTGCATGCCGCCACCGAACATGTCGGAGAGGCCGCCGCCCTTTCCCTTGTGCATCAGCACAAGGAGCATCAGCAGCAGGCTGAAGACGATCAGGGCGATCGAGAACCCCATAACCACGGCTGGACCAACTTCCTCGGACTTGATAGGCGGACGGGGCCGGGTGTCGGCCACCCGGCCCCGCAAGGGTACGACGTAACGCCGCTAGCGCATACTCACAGGTCGCGCCACTCGGGAATCACTGGTCGCGGAACCGGACGATCTTGACGAACTCCTCGCTGTCCAGCGAGGCACCGCCGACGAGGGCGCCGTCGATGTCGGGCTTGGCCATGATCTCCGCGACGTTGCCCGACTTCACCGAGCCGCCGTACTGGATGCGGATCTTGTCGGCCACGTCCTGGCTGTACAGCTCGGCGAGCTTGCCGCGGATCGCCGCGCAGACCTCCTGCGCGTCGTCCGCGCCGCAGACCTTGCCGGTGCCGATGGCCCACACGGGCTCGTAGGCGATGACGACGGTCTCGGCCTGCTCGGCCGGCAGGTCCTTGAGGCCGCCCTCGACCTGGCCGAGCGTGTGCGTGACGTGGTTGCCCGCCTCGCGCACGTCGAGCTCCTCGCCGACGCACAGGATCGGCGTCAGGCCGTGCTTGTAGGCGGCCTTCACCTTGGCGTTGACGATCTCGTCCGTCTCGGCGTGGTACTGCCGGCGCTCGGAGTGGCCGATCGCGACGTACGTGCACTTGAGCTTGGAGAGCATCGCGCCCGAGATCTCGCCGGTGTAGGCACCGGAGTCGTGCGCCGAGAGGTCCTGGGCACCGTACTTGATCTTGAGCTTGTCGCCGTCGACGAGCGTCTGCACCGAGCGCAGGTCGGTGAACGGCGGCAGGACGGCGACCTCGACGGCCTCGTAGTCCTTGTCCGCGAGAGCGAAGGCGAGCTTCTGGACGTGAGCGATGGCCTCGAGGTGGTTGAGGTTCATCTTCCAGTTGCCCGCCATGATCGGCGTACGGCCCTGTACGGATTCAGTCATGCGGGGTCAGTCCTCCAGTGCGGCGAGACCGGGCAGCGTCTTGCCCTCGAGGTACTCGAGAGAGGCGCCGCCGCCGGTCGAGATGTGGCCGAATGCCTTCTCGTCGAAGCCCAGAGTACGGACCGCCGCGGCGGAGTCGCCGCCGCCCACCACGGTGAAGCCCGGGGCGTCGAGAAGGGCCTGGGCGACCGCCTTGGTGCCCTCGGCGTAGTCGGGGTGCTCGAAGACGCCCATCGGACCGTTCCAGAACACGGTCTCGGCGTCGGCGAGCTTCGAGGCGTAGAGCTTCCGGGTCTCCGGACCGATGTCCAGGCCCTCCTGGTCGGCCGGGATCGCGTCCGCGGCGACGGTGGAGGGGTTGGCCGGCGTCTTGCCCTTGAGGTCCGGGAACTCCGTCGAGACCAGGACGTCCACCGGGAGCACGATCTCCACGCCGTTCTTCTCGGCGCGCTCCATGTACTCGGTGACGGCCGGGATCTGGTCCTCCTGGAGGAGCGAGATGCCGACCTCGTGGCCCTTGGCCTTCAGGAAGGTGTACGCCATGCCGCCGCCGATGAGGAGGCGGTCGGCCTTGCCGAGCAGCTGGTCGATGACGGCCAGCTTGTCGGAGACCTTGGCGCCGCCGAGCGCGACCACGTAGGGGCGCTTGACGTCGTCGGTGAGCTTCTTCAGGACGCCGACCTCGGTGGCGATGAGGTAACCGGCGTAGTGCGGCAGCCGCTTCGGCAGGTCGTACACGGAGGCGTGCTTGCGGTGGACGGCGCCGAAGCCGTCGCCCACGTAGACGTCGGCCAGGGCGGCGAGCCGGTCGGCGAACTCGCCGCGCTCGACGTCGTCCTTGCTCGTCTCTCCGGCGTTGAAGCGCAGGTTCTCGAGGACGGCGACCTGGCCGGGCTCCAGGCCGTCGACGGCCTCGTGGGCGGCCGCGCCGACGGTGTCCTGCGCGAAGGCGACGGGCTTGCCGAGGAGTTCCGCAAGGCGCTCGGCGGCGGGCAGGAGCGAGAACTGCGGGTCCGGGGCGCCCTTGGGGCGGCCCAGGTGCGAGGCGACGATCACCTTGGCACCGGCGTCGGCGAGGGCCTTGACGGTGGGCAGGACGGCGCGGATGCGGCCGTCGTCGGTGATCAGGCCGTCGGCCAGCGGCACGTTGAGGTCGGCGCGGACGAACACCCGCTTCCCGTCGACCCCTCCGGCGAGAAGTTCCTCAATGGTCTTCATGACTCGATTCCTTGTCAGGGCTGAGGCTTGAGGCTGACGCGCGAAGGGTCCGGACGGTCGCGCGGCGTCGCGCGGGTCCGGACCCTTCGCTCACATCTGAGTGCCTTGCTGCTCTAGAACCTTAGAGGTCTCAGAGCTGACCGCCGACGAAGACCGTCAGGTCGACGAGACGGTTCGAGTAGCCCCACTCGTTGTCGTACCAACCGATGATCTTGACGGTCTTGCCGTCGGCCATCGTCAGGAGCGAGTCGAACGTGCAGGAGGCCGGCGTCGAGACGATGTCCGAGGACACGATCGGGTCGGCCGTGTAGTACAGGCGGCCCTGGAGCGGACCCTCCTGGGAGGCCTTCTCGAACGCGGCGTTGACCTCGTCCTTGGTGACCTCGCGGTCCAGCTCGACGACCAGGTCGGTGACCGAGCCGGTCGGGACCGGGACGCGCATGGCGAGACCGTCGAGCTTGCCCTTGAGCTGCGGCAGGACCAGGGCGGTGGCCTTGGCGGCACCGGTCGTGGTCGGGATGATGTTCTCCGCGGCGGCACGGGCGCGGCGCAGGTCCTTGTGCGGGAAGTCCAGGATGCGCTGGTCGTTCGTGTACGCGTGGACGGTCGTCATCAGGCCCTTGACGATGCCGAAGTTCTCGTCGAGAACCTTGGCCATCGGCGCCACACAGTTCGTGGTGCACGAGGCGTTGGAGATGACGTCGTGCTTCGCCGGGTCGTACTTGTCCTCGTTGACGCCCATGACGATCGTGATGTCCTCGTCCTTGGCCGGAGCCGAGATGAGGACCTTCTTGGCGCCACCGGCGAGGTGCTTGGCGGCGTCCTCGCGCTTGGTGAAGATGCCGGTCGACTCGATGACGACGTCGACGCCCAGGTCGCCCCACGGGATGTCGGCCGGGTTGCGCTCCGACAGCACCTTGATGGTGTGGTCGCCGACCGTGATGGTGTCGGCGGTGTGGGACACGGGCTGCTTCAGCGTGCCGAGGATCGTGTCGTACTTGAGCAGGTGTGCGGTGGTCGCGGTGTCACCCAGGTCGTTGACAGCCACGATCTCGATGTCCGCACCCTGCTCGAGAAGTGCGCGGAAGTAATTGCGACCGATGCGGCCAAAGCCGTTGATGCCTACGCGGATCGTCACGAACCGATCTCCTCGTTGGTACGCCGGATTCGACGCCGGCGAGTTTGTATGGGATGTCCCCGACCGCCTCCGACCCTACCTCCCATAAGGGCTCGGAGTGACATCGAGCGGAGCCATTGAGGATCCACAGGCACTTACTCGTCGGTAACGTACGGGCGGTCGCGTATTTCCCGGGTATTTCGCGGACTCCGGGTAGCTAATTGAGCGCACACCCATTCTGATGAGCGCTTTTACGGCCGAGGGCGCAGCGGGGTCCGCCGGGGCGCGGGACTCGCGGGCCGACCGGGGACCCGAGGTCGCCGCGGGCAGCTCCAGGGGCCTTACGGGGGGCTTCCGGGGGGGGCTTCCGGGGCCACCGGGGGTCTTCCGGGGCAGGCTTCCGGTGCGTGGCGAACCACGGACGATGACGTGCGGGCGACGATCCACGCGGTACGCCCTCTGCGCGTACGGACGGGTGACGCGATGCGGAGATGCCTAATTCCCGCACCAGGAACAAGGCCTTCCGCCGGGCACTTCCGGCCTGCGGCAAAGAACCTCTCCAGTCCCTCGCTTCACTCTTGTCACACACTTCTCCGGCGCATCTGAAGCCACTTCCGCTCGTTTGCGCGCCGGACTACCGGCCCGGGCCACTGGTCCGGGTTATCGCCCGGGTCACGCACTGGGCCTCTTCGCGGGCGTCGATACCGGCTCGACACCCTGCAATGTTCGCTCCTGCGAATTCAGGCGCCCGCAGGAAGCGGAAAGCCGGTGGCGGCGCCCGTTCGCGGGCGCCGCCACCGGCTTTCGGAGAGGCGACTCGGCGGCTCAGCCCGCCAGGTTGTCCGCGAGGCTCTCGGCCATCTCGTCGGTGAGTTCCTCGGTCAGGTCCTCGGTCAGGTTCGACTCCGTGCCCGGGATGCCGAGGTCCTGGGCGCGCTTGTCCGCCATCGCCAGCAGACGGCGGATGCGGCCCGCGACGGCGTCCTTGGTGAGCGGCGGGTCGGCGAGCGCGCCCAGCTCCTCCAGGGAGGCCTGCTTGTGCTCCATCCGCAGCCGGCCGGCGGCGGCGAGGTGCTCGGGCACGTCGTCCGCCAGGATCTCCAGGGCGCGCTGCACCCGGGCCCCCGCGGCCACGGCGGCCCGGGCCGAACGGCGCAGGTTCGCGTCGTCGAAGTTCGCCAGCCGGTTCGCCGTGGCGCGGACCTCGCGGCGCATCCGCCGCTCCTCCCACGCCAGCACCGACTCATGAGCACCCATACGGGTGAGCAGCGCGCCGATCGCGTCACCGTCACGGACGACGACGCGGTCCACGCCGCGCACCTCGCGGGCCTTCGCCGCGATCGACAGTCGGCGGGCGGCACCGACCAGGGCGAGCGCGGCCTCCGGGCCCGGGCAGGTCACCTCGAGCGAGCTGGAGCGTCCGGGCTCGGTCAGCGAACCGTGCGCCAGGAACGCCCCGCGCCAGGCCGCCTCGGCGTCGCAGGTGGCCCCCGAGACCACCTGCGGCGGAAGGCCCCGGATCGGGCGGCCGCGGCCGTCCACGAGCCCCGTCTGGCGGGCCAGCTGGTCGCCGCCCGCGACGACGCGCACGACGAAGCGCGAGCCGCGCCGCAGACCGCCGGGGGCCATCACGATCAGCTCCGAGCTGTGCCCGAAGATCTCGAGGATGTCGCGCTTGAGCCGCCGGGCGGCCATCGCGGTGTCCAGCTCCGCCTCGATCACGATGCGGCCGCTCACCAGGTGCAGGCCGCCGGCGAACCGCAGGATCGACGAGACCTCTGCCTTTCTGCAGCAGGTCCGGGTGACGGGGAGCCGGGAGATCTCGTCCTTCACCGCTGCCGTCATCGCCATGGGCCGATCCTTCCATGCATCCGAAAAATACGGTCGTACGCGGCGGCCAACAGCTCCGGATCGTGCCTCGGAGTTCCGTCGGGCCTGGCCACCGGCGCCAGCTCGACCGCGGCACCGAAGCGCTCCTTGGCGGCGTCGGTGAGGGACTCACGATCGGGCACGGCGGCCTCGTCGGCCAGCACCACGTCCAGGGCGAGTTTAGGGGCGTGTCGTCCCAAAACCTCCAAATGACGCTGCGGTGAGAACCCTTCGGTTTCTCCGGGTTGCGGCGCGAGGTTCAGCGAGAGGACCCGGCGGGCCTTCGTCTCGACCAGTGCGTCGAGCAGCTCCGGCACGAGCAGATGCGGGATCACCGAGGAGAACCAGGACCCCGGACCGAGCACCACCCAGTCCGCGTCGAGCACGGCGGCGACCGCCTCGGGCACGGCCGGCGGGTCGTGCGGCACCAGATGCACCGACTGGACCTCGCCCGGGGTCAGCGCCACGGTGGCCTGCCCGCGGACCGTGTCGATCTCCTCGGGGCGCTCCGGGTCGTGGCCCCTGACCAGCGCCTGGAGCTCCAGCGGGACCGCGGACATGGGCAGCACGCGCCCGTGCGCGCCCAGCAGCTTGCCGACCAGGTCCAGCGCCTTGACGTGGTCGCCGAGCTGCTCCCAGAGGGCGACGATGAGGAGATTGCCGACCGCGTGCCCGTTCATCTCGCCCGGCGACTGGAAGCGGTGCTGGATGACGCGGGCCCAGGTCTGGCCCCAGTCGTCGTCCCCGCACAGCGCCGCGAGGGCCTTGCGCAGGTCGCCGGGGGGCAGCACGCCCAGCTCGTCGCGGAGCCGGCCGCTGGACCCGCCGTCGTCGGCGACCGTCACCACGGCCGTCAGATCACCCGTGATGCGGCGCAGGGCGGCCAGCGACGCGGACAGGCCCATCCCGCCGCCGAGCGCGACGACTTTGGGCGTCGCACCCCTGCGGCGGCTCGGTTCGGTGTTCCTGCTGCGCAGCCGGCTGGTGAGCCGCAGCGTACGTCCCGTCATTCCCGTCCCATGTCCCGGTGGACGACCACGGTCTCCACACCCTGCGCGGCCAGTCGCGCGGCGAGCTTCTCCGACGTGGCGACCGAACGGTGCTTGCCGCCCGTGCAGCCGACCGCGATGGTCACGTAGCGCTTGCCCTCGCGGCGGTAGCCGGCCGCGATCAGCTGGAGCAGCTCCGTGTAGCGGTCGAGGAACTCCTTGGCGCCGGGCTGCGAGAAGACGTAGTTCGACACCTCCTCGTTGAGACCGGTGAACGGGCGCAGCTCCGGGACCCAGTGCGGGTTCGGCAGGAAACGCATGTCGACGACCAGGTCGGCGTCGACCGGCAGCCCGTACTTGAACCCGAAGGACATGACCGTGGCCCGCAGCTCGGGCTCCTCCTCGCCCGCGAACTGGGCGTCCATCTTGGCGCGCAGCTCGTGCACGTTCAGGCTGGAGGTGTCGATGACCAGGTCCGCGTCGCCGCGCAGCTCGCGCAGCAGCTCGCGCTCGGCGGCGATCCCGTCGACGATGCGGCCGTCGCCCTGGAGCGGGTGCGGGCGGCGCACCGACTCGAAACGGCGCACCAGGGCCTCGTCCGAGGACTCCAGGAACACGATGCGCCGCGTCACGTTCTTGGACTCCAGGTCCGCGAGCGACTCGCGCAGGTTGTCGAAGAAGCGGCGGCCACGGACGTCGACGACGACGGCGATGCGCGCGACGTTGCCCTGCGAACGGGCGCCGAGCTCCACCATGGTGGGGATCAGGGCCGGCGGCAGGTTGTCCACGACGAACCAGCCGAGGTCCTCCAGACACTTCGCCGCCGTGGAACGGCCCGCACCGGACATCCCGGAGATGATCACCAGCTCGGGGATGGCGGTGTCGGAGGCCCCGGGGGCCTCGGCGTGGTGGGCCGCGCCGGGGGTGTCCGTCCCGCTCGTGTCGCCGCCGGCACCCGGTGTACTCATGTCCGCTCCGTGCTCGTCCTGTGGATGGTGCTCGCTCATGGTTCCTGCCCCCGTCGTTCCTCCGAGGCGCCCGTGCTGACGGGCCCCTCGCCGGCCGGCGCGTCCGTCGCCCCGGCCGGTGTTTCCTCTTCGTCTTCCATGATCTCTCCGGTGGCGGTGTTCACGGCGGGTGCCGCCGGTGCCGCCTGTGCGAACGCCGCGAGGATCGTCTCGGCCGTCTTGCGGCCTATCCCGGGGACCTCGCAGATCTGGTCGATCGTGGCGGACCGTAGCCGCTTGACCGACCCGAAGTGCTTGATCAGTGCCTGCTTGCGCGCGTCGCCCAGCCCCGGTACCTCGTCCAGGGGGCCGGCCCGGAACCGCTTCGCCCGCTTGCTGCGCTGGTAGGTGATAGCGAAGCGGTGCGCCTCGTCGCGGACGCGCTGCAGCAGGTAGAGGCCCTCGCTGGTGCGCGGGAGCACCACCGGGTCGTCCTCGTCCGGCACCCAGACCTCTTCGAGGCGCTTGGCGAGGCCGCACACCGCGATGTCCTCGATACCCAGCTCGTCCAGGGCCCGCTTGGCCGCCGCGACCTGCGGCTGCCCGCCGTCGACGACGACCAGCTGCGGCGGGTAGGCGAACCGCTTCGGGCGGCCGTCGTCCTCGGTGAGCCGGGACTCCCTGGGGCCCTCGTCGTCGTCCAGCTCGGTGTCGGACCACTCGCCGGACTTCTCCTGGGCGGCCAGGTAGCGCTTGAACCGGCGGGTGATCACCTCGTGCATCGAGCGGACGTCGTCCTGTCCCTCGAAGCCCTTGATCTGGAAGCGGCGGTACTCGCTCTTGCGTGCGAGGCCGTCCTCGAAGACGACCATCGACGCCACGACGTCGTCACCCTGGAGGTGTGAGATGTCGTAGCACTCGATGCGCAGCGGCGCGCCGTCCAGGTCCAGGGCCTCGGCGATCTCCTCCAGCGCGCGCGAACGCGTGGTGAGGTCGGAGGCACGCTTCGTCTTGTGGAGGGCGAGCGCCTGCAGGGCGTTGCGATGGACGGTCTCCATGAGCGCCTTCTTGTCGCCGCGCTGCGGAATGCGCAGGGACACCTGGGAACCGCGCCGCTCGGTGAGCCAGGTCTGCACGGGCTCCAGGGGGTCGGGCAGGGCCGGGACGAGCACCTCCTTGGGGACGGCGTCGCCGCTCTCCTCCCCGTACAGCTGCTGCAACGCGTGCTCGACCAGGTCCCCGCTCGTGACGGCCTCGACCTTGTCCGTGACCCAGCCGCGCTGGCCGCGCACCCGGCCCCCGCGCACGTGGAAGATCTGGACCGCCGCCTCCAGCTCGTCCTCGGCGAGCGCGACGAGGTCGGCGTCGGTCGCGTCGGCGAGCACGACGGCGCTCTTCTCCATGGCCTTGCGCAGCGCCTCGATGTCGTCGCGCACCCGTGCGGCCCGCTCGTACTCCATCTCCTCGGCGGCCGCCGTCATGTCCTTCTCGAGACGGCGGATGTACGTACCGGTGCGGCCGGCCATGAAGTCGCAGAACTCGTCGGCCAGTTCACGGTGCTCGTCCGGGCTGACCCGGCCCACGCAGGGGGCGGAGCACTTGCCGATGTACCCGAGCAGGCAGGGGCGGCCGGTGCGCGCCGCATTCTTGAAGACACCCGCGGAGCAGGTGCGGACCGGGAAGACGCGCAGCAGCAGATCGACCGTGTCGCGGATCGCCCAGGCGTGGCCGTAGGGGCCGAAGTACCGGACGCCCTTCTTCTTCTGGCCGCGCATCACCTGGACGCGGGGGAACTCCTCGTTCATCGTGACCGCGAGATAGGGGTAGCTCTTGTCGTCGCGGTACTTCACGTTGAACCGCGGGTCGTACTCCTTGATCCAGGAGTACTCCAGCTGCAGTGCCTCGACCTCCGTGGACACGACGGTCCACTCCACGGACGCGGCCGTGGTGACCATGGTGCGGGTGCGCGGGTGCAGGTTCGCCAGGTCCTGGAAGTAGTTCGCCAGGCGCTGACGCAGGCTCTTCGCCTTTCCGACGTAGATCACCCTGCGGTGCTCGTCGCGGAACCTGTACACCCCCGGTGTGTCGGGAATCTGTCCCGGCCTGGGGCGGTAGCTGGAGGGGTCGGCCATGTCAGACACCCTACTGTCGGGCACGGACATCCCGGGGCGGACCGGGAAGCGCCCCCGGATCGGCGTGCGGGGGCGGCCCCTCGCTCCGTCTCCGCACGCCGCCGACCGGCGAGCCGGCGGCGTGACCAGGGGCACCCCGGCCCGCAGTTGGCGACCGCGGGGCAGCCTCCGTCAGGGGGAGACGATCAGCTTGCCGCCCTTGGCCCGCGCCTTGAGCTCGGTCAGCGGGACGGTCGCCGGCTCGTGCAGCACCTTGCCGGTGGTGGCGTCGAACTTGCTGCCGTGGCAGTTGCACGTCAGCTCCGTCCCCTCCAGCATCCGGATCGGGCATCCGGCGTGCGTGCACACCGTGCTGAACGCCTTGTACGTGCCGTCGTCGGCCCGGCTGACCACCACGTTCTCGTCCTTGAAGAGCTTCGTGGCGCCCTTCGGCACGTCCTCGGCCTGCCCCAGGTCGACGGGGGCGGTGGGCGCGGCCGCCTTGCCGTCGGCGCCGGGCGAGCACGCGGTCAGCCCGAGCCCGACGGTCCCCGCGACGGCCGCGCCCCGCAGGGCGGTACGGCGGGAGAGGCGGGCGCTGCTGGACGGGGACGTGCCGGACATCTGGGCTCCACGGGTGGTGGCGGGGGTCGGTCGGTGCACACCGGCCGACCGCACGCCGGCGCTCGCCGGGCCCGGTACCGGTCGGGGGTACGGATCCGACGATACCGGCGGTGATCGGGCCGCCCCGTGCGACCCCTCCCTGGTGACACGGACCGTGCGACAACGGGTTCGGGGCGGGAGCGGGTCGGGTCGCGAGCGGGTTCGGGGCAGGAGCGGATTCGGGTCGCGAGCGGGGTCGGGGCAGGAGCGGGTTCGGGG
>NZ_WWIA01000276.1 GCF_009870065.1 Streptomyces sp. SID5785
GCGCCGTAGATGCCGAACGCCTTCGCGCGCTCGCGCGGGTCCGTGAACGTGGTCGTCAGCAGGGACAGCGCCGCCGGCGCGAGCAGCGCGCCGAACATGCCCTGGAGGGCGCGCGCCGCGACCAGCATGCCGAACGAGGTGGCGGCGCCGCCGATCGCGGACGCGGCGGCGAAGCCGATGAGACCGGCGATGAAGACCGCCTTGCGGCCCACCAGGTCGGCGATCCGCCCGCCGAGCAGCAGCAGGCTGCCGAACGCGAGCGCGTAGGCCGTGACGATCCACTGCCGGTTGCCGTCGGAGAAGCCGAGATCCTGCTGCGCGGAGGGCAGCGCGATGTTCACGATCGTCGCGTCGAGGACGACCATCAGCTGGGCGATGCCGATGACGGCGAGGATCAGCCAGCGGTGCTCGTGCCTCCCGCCGCCCGCGTACGGGACGGAACCGCCGGGTGGTGCGGAGCGTTCGGCGGATTCGGCACCAGCGGCAGCTGCGGATTCGGGCGAGCGATCCATGGTGGCCTCCAGACACCCATGTGCACCCCCCGGTCCGTCTCGTCCACCACGCTATGCGCCCGAACGGAGGACGGCGACCGGGGAGAGAACGCGTGCGTTCTCCACCGGCCGCCGTCGCGGTGAGCTGCGCGGATCAGGGGCGCGGGGCGCCGTCCGCGGCATCCACGGTGCCCTCGGTGTCCACGGTGTCCTCAGCGTCCGCGGCGTCCACGGGGGGCTGCTCCTCGCCGTTCGAGGGAGCGGGCAGCACCGCCGCCGGGGTGGCCGCGGTCGCCCGGTCGCGGAACAGCCGCTGGGCGATCGGCTGCGTGTACCGGGCCGTCAGCGGGCCCACGATCACCAGGATCAGCACGTACGCGGTCGCCAGCGGTCCGAGCCGGGGCTCGATGCCCGAGGTGACCGCGAGACCCGCGATGACGATGGAGAACTCGCCGCGCGCCACGAGCGCACCGCCCGCGCGCCAGCGGCCCTTGACCGAGACACCGGCGCGGCGCGCCGCCCAGTAGCCGGTCGCGATCTTCGTGCAGGCCGTCACGACGGCGAGCAGCAGCGCGGGCAGCAGCACCGGAGGAATGCTCGCGGGGTCGGTGTGCAGGCCGAAGAAGACGAAGAACACCGCGGCGAACAGGTCCCGCAGCGGCGACAGCAGCGTGTGCGTGCCCTCGGCGACCTCACCGGACAGGGCGATGCCGACGAGGAACGCGCCGACCGCCGCGGACACCTGGAGCTGCTGAGCGAGCCCGGCGACGAGGATCGTCAGGCCGAGCACCACGAGGAGCAGCTTCTCCGGGTCGTCGCTGGAGACGAACCGGGAGATGTGCCGCCCGTACCGGACAGCGACGAACAGCACGAGCCCGGCCGCGCCCAGCGCGATGGCGAGCGTGAGACCGCCCGCAGCCCAGCCGACGCCCGCGAGCAGCGCGGTGATGATCGGCAGGTACACGGCCATCGCCAGGTCCTCGAGGACCAGGATGGAGAGGATCACGGGCGTCTCACGGTTGCCGACCCGGCCCAGGTCGTTCAGCACCTTGGCGATGACGCCCGAGGACGAGATCCAGGTGACGCCCGCGAGCACCACGGCCGCGACCGGCCCCCAGCCCATCAACAGGGCGGCGGCCGCGCCCGGCAGGGCGTTGAACGTCATGTCGACGAGGCCCGCCGGGTACTGGGTCTTGAGGTTGCTGACGAGATCGCTCGCCGTGTACTCGAGGCCCAGCATCAGCAGCAGCAGGATGACGCCTATCTCGGCGCCGATCGCGACGAACTCCTCGCTGGCGCCGAGCGGCAGCAGCCCGCCCTCGCCGAACGCGAGCCCGGCGAGCAGGTAGAGCGGGATGGGCGAGAACTGCAGCCGCCCGGCCAGCCGGCCCAGCAGGCCGAGCGCCAGGATGATCGCCCCGAACTCGATCAGGAAGACAGCGGAATGCATCCGATCACTCCCGCCCCAGGATCGTGGCCGCCGCCTCGACGCCCTCGCGGGTCCCGATCACGATGACGGTGTCGCCGCCCGCGAGCCGGAAGTCCGGCGTCGGCGAGGGGATCGCCTCCGCACGGCGCAGCACGGCCACGATCGACGCGCCGGTCTCGGTGCGCATCTGCGTCTCGCCCAGCAGCCGCCCGTTCCAGTACGACGTGGCCGGCACCTCGATGCGCTCCGCGACCAGGCCCAGGTCGGTGGTGTGCAGCAGGTTGGGGCTGTGGTGCGAGGGCATCAGGGCGTCGATCAGGTACGCGGCCTCACCCGACGTCAGCTTCAGGGACAGCGAGCAGGCGTCCGGGTCGTCCGCCCGGTACGCGCTGAGCGTGCGGTTGCCGTCCCGGTGGGCGACGACCGAGAGCAAACGCTGCTCGCGGGTGGTCAGGTCGTAGCGGAAGCCGATCCCCGGCAATGGTGTCCTGCTCAGGCGTGAAGCGGGCACGTCTCTCCCCTTGTCCGTGCGGGTCCGATGATGGAGGTGTCGCGATGTGGCCGGTCGGCTCCGGGGCGGGTGAGGACCCGTACCGCGGATGGTTGCCGGATGCATCCTGTGGTGTTCCGGCCACCCTATACGGGCCCATGATTTGGCAAAGAAACGGTCAGAGGTTCTTCTGTGCGCCGGACTGCGTGCCGGTCTGTGTGCCGGTCTGTGTCCCGGACTGCGTGCCGGAGAGCACGGTCTCCACCGTGTCGGCCTGCGCGGCCGACTTGTCCTCCCGGTAGCGGACCACGCGCGCGAAGCGCAGCGTCACCCCCGCCGGGTAGCGCGTCGAGCGCTGCAGCCCGTCGTACGCGATCTCGACGACCAGCTCCGGTCGGACCGTCACGACGTGCCCGTCGTCCTCGACCGCCAGCGCGCGCAGTCGCTCGGTCTGCCAGTCGAGCAGCGCGTCGGTGAGGCCCTTGAACGTCTTGCCGAGCATCGCGAACGACCCGTCGGCGCGACGTGCGCCCAGGTGCAGGTTGGAGAGCCGGCCGGTGCGCCGCCCGTGCCCCCACTCCGCCGCGAGCACCACGAGGTCGAGCGTGTGCACGGGCTTCACCTTCAGCCAGGAGGCACCCCTGCGGCCCGCGCTGTACGGAGCCTCCAGCCCCTTCAGGACGACGCCCTCGTGCCCGCGCGCGAGCGTGGCGGCGAAGAACGCGTCGGCGGCGGCCCGCTGCCCCGGGTCCGATTCGTCCTCCACGACGAACCGGCGCACCCGCATCCCCTCGGGCACCAGCGCGGCGAGCCGCTCGTGCCGCCGCGCGAACGGCAGGTCGAGCAGATCCTCCCCGGCCACCGACAGGACGTCGAAGAACACGGGGGAGACCGGTACCTCCGCGGCGGCCCGTGCGACGTCGGAGCGCGAGCCCACCCGGCCCGCGATCTCCTGGAACGGCCGCGGGCGCCCGTCCGCGCCGAACGCGATCACCTCCCCGTCGAGCACCAGGGAGGCGTCGCCGGGCAGCCCGCCCACCGCGGCCGTCACCTCGGGCAGCCGGTCGGTGATGTCGTCGAGCGTGCGCGTGTACACCCGCACCCCGCCGTCCCCCGTGCGGTGCACCTGGACCCGGATGCCGTCGAGCTTCTCCTCCACGGCGCAGGCCCCGAGCTTGTCGAGCCCTTCGCCGACGGAACCCGCGCTGTGCGCCAGCATCGGCAGCACCGGCCGGCCCACGGTGAGCTGGAAGTCCGCCAGCGCCTGCGGACCCCCGGCGAGCAGGGCCCGCGCCACCGGCTGTACGCCGCCTGCCAGCATGACCGCGCGCCGCACGTCGGGCGGCGCCGCCCCGGTCGCCCGTGCGAGGCCCTCGGTCGCGACCGCGTCCAGAGCGCCCTGCCGGACCTCCCCGGTGACCAGGCCGAACAGGAAACGCTGCTCCTGCTCCGTCGCCGCGCCCATCAACTCGGCGACCAGGCGCGTGCGTTCGGCCTGCGATCCGGCGCCCGACACATCGCCGATGACGGTGAGCGCCGCGTCGACGTCCTGGACCGTCAGGCGGGGCTCGGGCGCCGGTTCCACGCGCCGGCTCAGCACCCGCCAGCCGATCCCGAGCCGGCCCTGGGGGAGCCGGCCCGCCAGGTACGGGATGACGATCGGCACGTCCTGCGGCGCGGTGTCGCGGAACAGCTCGGCGAGCAGCTCGATCTTCTGGGAGCGCGCCGAGGTGGCGGCGACCTCCTGCGACACCTGAGCGAGCCGGGCGAGCAACATGCAGCCATGGTGCTACGCGGCCCGGCCCGGCGCACCGGGGCGGCGCCCGCCCGTCGTGTCAGGCGGGTCGGCAGATCAGCACGGGTCCGAGCCAGACGCAGGACCAGCTCGGCGGGGGCGAGCCGGGGTCGGTGGGGTCGGGCTCGGGTGCGGGCTCGACGGGCGGCGTCGGCTCCTCCGGCGGGGTGGGGTCCACGGGCTCCACAGGGTCCACGGGTTCCACGGGCGGCGTGGGATCGGCCGGGGGAGGTGTGGGCTCCGGTGCCGAGGGCTCGG
>NZ_WWIA01000277.1 GCF_009870065.1 Streptomyces sp. SID5785
CGCCGAACCCCCCGTCACCTCCTCCGCGAACGACGCGATCGCGTCGAAGCCGAGATACGACAGGACCGCGACCGACACCGCCCCGATCACCGCCGACAGCGCGAACGCCCCCTGCGACCCGTCCCCGGACAACGGCGACAGCCAGTCCCGCTGCGCCCCGTCCCGCGCCAGGACCACGATCGCCGAGACCACGAAGACGAGCAGCACCACGATCTCCATGGCGAGCACCAGGAACCCGACCCGGGCCGCCGCCCGTACCCCCCACAGGTTCAGCAGGGTCGTGATGACCACGGCCAGCGCCGTCCACACCCACCGGGACACGGACGGCACCAGCGCGTTCATCGCGATCCCGGAGAACAGGTACGCCACCGCCGGGATCAGCACGTAGTCCAGCATCGCCATCCACCCCGCGACGAAGCCGGGCCCGCGCCCGAGCCCCGCGCGCGCGTAGGCGAACACCGAGCCCGCCTGCGGCACCACCCGCACCATCTGCGCGTAGCTGAACGCGGTGAACGCCATCGCGACCGTCGCGACGACGTAGACCAGCGCCACCGCACCGTGCGACTTCGCGTCCAGGGTGCCGAAGACGCCGACCGGCGCCATCGGGGCGATGAACAGAAGCCCGTAGACGACCAGGTCACGGAAGCCGAGGTCCCGCCGCAGCTTTCCGTCCGGCACGCCGGGCGCCTCAGGAGTGTCGGGTCCTGCGGATGCGGACATCGTGCCTCCGTGGGTCGCGGGCTCCCAGTCTCCCCAGACGGGCGATCTTTGGCCTGCTGGGCTCGGCCTTACGATGGGGGACATGACTGCTACGACTGGCTCCCGCCGTGTCCTGCTCGCCGCCCCCCGGGGCTACTGCGCCGGTGTGGACCGTGCCGTGATCGCCGTCGAGAAAGCCCTGGAGCAGTACGGGGCCCCCGTCTACGTCCGCCACGAGATCGTGCACAACAAGTATGTGGTGCAGACCCTGGAGCGGAAGGGCGCCGTCTTCGTCGAGCAGACGTCCGAGGTGCCCGAGGGCTCCATCGTGATGTTCTCCGCGCACGGCGTCGCCCCGACCGTCCACGAGGAGGCGGCCCGCGGCCGGCTCGCCACCATCGACGCGACCTGCCCGCTCGTCACCAAGGTCCACAAGGAAGCCGTCCGCTACGCGAACGACGACTTCGACATCCTCCTCATCGGCCACGAGGGCCACGAGGAGGTCATCGGCACCTCCGGCGAGGCCCCCGACCACATCACGCTGGTCGACGGCCCCGAGGACGTCGCCAAGGTCGAGGTCCGCGACCCTGACAAGGTCGTCTGGCTCTCCCAGACCACCCTCTCCGTGGACGAGACGATGGAGACCGTCGACGCCCTCAAGACCAAGTTCCCCGGACTGGTCTCGCCGCCCAGCGACGACATCTGCTACGCCACGCAGAACCGCCAGCTGGCCGTGAAGCAGATGGGCGCCGAGTCCGACCTCGTCATCGTCGTCGGCTCCCGGAACTCGTCGAACTCGGTGCGCCTCGTCGAGGTCGCCAAGCTGGCCGGCGCGCGGGACGCGCACCTCGTGGACTTCGCGAGCGAGATCGACGAGGCCTGGCTGGAGGGCGTCACCACGGTCGGCGTCACCTCCGGCGCCTCCGTCCCGGACGTCCTCGTCGAGGAGGTCCTCGCGTACCTGTCGGAGCGCGGCTACGCGGACGTGGAGATCGTCAAGGCCGCCGAGGAGTCCATCACCTTCTCGCTGCCCAAGGAGCTCCGCCGCGACCTGCGCGCCGAGGCCGCCGCCCTGATGAAGGGCGAGGGCACCGGAGAGGACGCCGCCGCCGGGAAGTGACCTGCGGCGAGCCGTCGTACCGTGGGCTCATGCAGATCTTCGGTGTGGACATCGGCGGATCCGGGATCAAGGGTGCCCCGGTCGACCTGGAGCGCGGCGACCTCGCCGCGGAGCGCCACAAGGTGCTGACCCCGCACCCCGCGACGCCCGAGGGGGTGGCCGAGGGAGTCAAGCAGGTCGTCGACCACTTCGACGGCCCCTGCGACCGGGTCGGCATCACCTTCCCGGGCGTCGTCACCGGCGGCGCCACCGTCCGCACCGCGGCCAACGTCGACAAGAGCTGGATCGACGTCGACGCCCGCGCGCTGCTGAGCGAGAAGCTCGACGGCCGTCCGGTCACGATCCTCAACGACGCGGACGCGGCGGGCGTCGCCGAGATGGAGTTCGGCGCGGGCCGCGGCCGCAAGGGCACCGTGCTGCTGCTCACCTTCGGCACCGGCATCGGCAGCGCCCTGTTCGTCGACGGCGCGCTCGTGCCGAACACCGAGCTCGGTCACCTGGAGCTCAACGGCCACGACGCCGAGAAGCACGCCTCCACCAAGGCCAAGGAGGACCACGACCTGAGCTGGGAGCACTGGTCGAGGCGGGTCCAGAAGTACCTGGCGCACGTCGAGATGCTGTTCTCGCCCGAGCTGTTCATCATCGGCGGCGGCGTCAGCCGCAAGGCCCACAAGTTCCTGCCGCTCATCGAGGGCATCCGCGCCGAGATCGTCCCGGCCGAGCTGCAGAACAA
>NZ_WWIA01000278.1 GCF_009870065.1 Streptomyces sp. SID5785
TGGGGTCGGCCGGGTCCTCGGCGAGCAGGTCGGCGCCCGCGACGACGAGCGTGTCGACGGCTCCGGCGTCGGCCGCCCGCACGGTCCGGGCCAGGACGGGACCGGACGCCGTCGTGACGTCGCCGCCGTGCGGGGACACCAGGACGGGCAGGTACGGATGGCCTTGTCGGCCCGCCTGGTGGAGGACCTCGAGGGGGCCGCTGACGTCGAGCAGGGTCACGCCGTCGAACACGAGGACCGCGACCCGGTGGGCGGTCCGCGCGGCCCGGATCCCCGATGTCCGGATCTGTGGGTCAGGTGGCTCCAGGGACATGGCACCAGGGTACGTCCGGGACCGAGCCTGGAGGGGACACCGGCCGCACCCGCAGGGGCCGGCCCCACCAGGAGAGGCAGGAGCACTGTCATGAGCGAGGTCATCGCAGGCGTACGGATCCCGGACAGCGCGCTGGCGCGCGAGGCGACCGAGCTCGTCCGGGACGCGGCGTCGCCGCTGCTGTACGACCACTCCCGGCGTGTCTTCCTGTTCGGGGCGCTGCGCGGCCGGGAGCAGGGCATCGGCCATGACGCCGAACTGCTCTACGTCGGGGCCCTGTTCCACGACCTCGGGCTGACCGAGGGCCACCGCCGCACCGACCAGCGGTTCGAGATCGACGGGGCCGATGAGGCCCGTGCCTTCCTGCACCGGCACGGCATCACGGGCGAGCGCGCCGACCGCGTCTGGACGGCGATCGCCCTGCACACCACGCCGGAGGTGCCGCTGCGCATGGCCCCCGAGATCGCCCTGGTCACGCGCGGGGTCGAACTCGACGTCCTGGGCATCGGCTACGACGCCGTCACCGAGGAGCAGCGCGCGGCGGTCACGGCCGCGCATCCACGCCCCGACTTCAAGCGCCGCATCCTCGCCGCGTTCACGGAGGGCGTCCAGGACCGCCCGGAGACGACGTTCGGCACGGTGAAGGCCGACGTCCTCAGCCACTTCGCGCCGGGCTTCGTCCGGGGTGACTTCGTCGAGGTCATCCGCTCGTCACCGTGGCCCGAGTGAGCGCGCGGACCAAATCCGGGCGACGGGGGCCGGGCCGCGGTGCGAGACTCGCGGGATGACGCCCCATGATCCCAAGGCCGACCTGCACCGCTATCTGACCTCGGTCCGCGACACCGTCGTGTGGAAGCTGGAGGGACTGTCCGAGTACGACGTCCGCCGGCCCCTGACCCCGACCGGGACCAACCTGCTCGGGCTCGTGAAGCACCTGTCCTGTGTCGAGTTCGAGTACTTCGGGCCGACGTTCGGCCGCCCGCACGGGGAGGGCGCTCTGCCGTGGTACGACGACAGCGCCGCGCCGAACGCCGACATGTGGGCGACGGCCGACGAGTCGCGTGCGGAGATCCTCGGCCTCTACGAGCGTGCGCGGGCGCACGCGGACGCGACGATCGAGGCGCTGCCGCTCGACGCCCCGGGCCAGGTCGCCTGGTGGGGCGACAAGGGCGCCGTCACGCTCCAGCGCGTCATGCTGCACGTGACGGCGGAGACGAACCGGCACGCCGGTCACGCGGACATCGTGCGCGAGCTCATCGACGGCCAGGTCGGCCTGCGCCGGGACGTCGGCGACATCGACGGGGGCGACGCCGCCTGGTACCGGGAGTACCGCGACCGTCTGGAGGCCGTCGCGAAGCAGGCGCAGGCCCGGCAGGGCTGAGTGCCCGGGTCCGCTCCCGCCGCTGCGTGTGCGGGCCGCGCACCGCCGGAGGGACAATGGCGGGGCCGTGTGCCCGGGGGGCCGGACCGACAGGAGGAACCGTGTCCACCACGTCTGTGCCCCGCTCCCTGGTGTCCACGCTGGTCGAGGCGGCGGTGACCGCCCCCTCGCTGCACAACGCGCAACCCTGGCGGTTCGTGCACCGCGCGGCGAGCGGCACCGTCGAGCTGCACGGGGAGCCGGCGCCGCGGGAGCCGGACCGGCGCGCCCTGCATCTCGCGTGCGGGGCCGCGCTGTTCGGGCTGCGGGCCGCCGCCGCGCAGGAGGGCGTCCGGGCCGGGGTCGAGCTGCTGCCCGATCCTGCGGACGCCTGGCACCTCGCGGACGTGCGGCTGGACGGGAGCGGCGATCCGGCGCCGCAGGCCGATCCCGCCGACGGGGCGGGAGCCGCGTACGACGGCCTGGCCGAGCTGGCGCCCGCGCTGCACGAGCGGCACGCCGGCCGCACCCCCTTCACGGACGAGCGTGTCCCGCCCGAGCTGCTCGACGGGCTCGGGGCGTCCGCGCTGATCGAGGGCGGCCGGCTCGTCCTGCCCGGCGGTCTGCCCGAGGAGTCGGTGCGCGAGCTGGTGCGGGCGTCCGGGGCGTTCGAGGCGACGGACGGCGCCGCCGGTCAGTCCTTCGAGGAGCATCCGCAGCTCGCCCTGCTCGGCACGTCCGGCGACACCCCGGCCGACCGGCTGCGGGCCGGTCAGGCGATGCAGCGCGTGCTGCTCCAGGCCACCCTCGACGGGCTGTCCTCGTCGGTGCTGTCCCCTCCCGAAGCATGGCCGGGGACGTGGCCGGACGGGGCGGACGGGGCGGCCGGTGACGCGCGGGCCGCGACGGGGCCGCCGACGGGCCGGGTGCAGGTCCTCGTCCGCTTCGGCTACGGTCCGCGCAGCCCGGTCGCGCCGCGCCGCCCGGTCACCGAGGTGCTGTCCTTCGCGGACTGAACCGTGCCGGCGGCGGCATCGGGGCACACGTCCTGCCCTGTTCGGCGCAGGCGCGCCGGACTTCACTCCGAAGGACCACGGCGACCGTACTGACCAGCACGGGTCCCCGCGGGCGGCGCGGGCGTGGCCGACCGTGCCGTGCGGCGCGGGACTGCGGCGGACGCGTGCGGCGGGTTGGGTCGGGTACGGCGGCTTCGCACCGCGGCACACCGGGTGCCGCGA
>NZ_WWIA01000279.1 GCF_009870065.1 Streptomyces sp. SID5785
TCTCGACCGGGCCCGCGCCACGGCTCCCCGCCACAGGGCATCGCTTCATCGCCGAGTGCCGCACGGTCGTGGCCGTTCGCGCAGTTCCTCGCGCCCCTGACGGGGCACCATCACTCACCCCGCGACGCAGTCACAGTCCCGGCGCCGGGCCGAGCGCCCCCGGAGGGGGCGGGACGGTGGGAGAGGGGCTCCACGACAGTGCAGCCGGTTCGGACTCCGGCGGGCACGGCACCACCCCAGCGCCGGACGTGCACCTGGACAGGACCCGCGCCACGGCACGCCGCCGTAGAGGAACAGCTTCATCGCCGAGTACCGCGCCGCCGTGGCTAGTGCTCTGACCGCAAAGGTTCACCGGCCTGGGGCGTGTGTCTTCCTTTGGCTGACCAGACGTTCAGGAGCACTCCCGCAAGCGAACTCGCAGGAACGCAGCGCGTCACACGCCGGCGGATGAGCTTTGTCGTCGGGAGAGGGATAGCCTGCGTCGCTCTCGGTCGATCTCGGTGACGACCACCGTGATCTCGTCGCCGACCTGGACGACATCAGCTGGAGTCTCCACCGGTGTCCAGGCGAGCTCACGCAGGTGAACCAGTCCCTCGATCCCGTCGGCGACCTGGACGAAGACACCGAACGGGATCAGCTTGGTGACCTGGCCAGGCAGTCTCTGCCCCACCGCGATGGTGTCGGCGAATACCTGAAAGGGGTCCGGCTGCGCGGCTTTCAAGGACAGCCTGGCCTCCAGGTTCCATGTGTCGAACTGGAGGAACTCGCATGAGACGCGCTGCCCGACCTGCACGACGTCGGTGGCTACCGCGAAGCGTCGCCAGGACAGTTCAGCGAAGGAGATGAACCCGACGCCGGGGAAGACCGGATGGGCGGGTCCGTCGTCCAGCGCCACGAACACACCGAACCGTTCGATCGCTGTGACGGTGCCGGAAAGGAACTCGCCGCGGTGCAGTGACTCCAGGAAGGCCCAGAGTTCTGCGTCCTCAGACGGTCCACCCATCATGCCCCCAGCCTTTCACGAGGAGCTGCGCACTGGGTAGGAAGTGCGCTCCCGCTGCGGTCTTGAGGGGACGTCCGCCCCAGCGGATGCCTTTCTCGCTGCGGATGCGGGCGCGTTCCTTGCGTTCGGCGGCCAGGACGTCACGGTGGCGGGCGTTGGCGTTGCGCCAGCGCAGGTAAGCGTGCAGGGCCCGTGCCTGGACGCTGTCGTTCGAGTGGTGGGAGTTGGCGATGGTGAACTGCCGCAGCGGTCCGACGTGGGCCTCGATCGGACTCGCCCAGGATGCATAGGTCGGGGTGAAGCACAGCTCGACCTTGTTCTTCCTGGACCAGCGGCGGATGTCGGCGCCTTTGTGAACGGACAGGTTGTCCAGGATCACGTAGATCGGGGCGCCGTCCGGGCGGGCGGCACGGATCGACTTCAGCGCGGCCAGCGTGTTGGCGGCGCCCTTTCTGCGGCGGTTGACGCCCCACCCAGAGTGTCGTCGCCGACCGAGTGGCAGCCGTGGAAGTAGCGCACGCCGTGAGTGCGGTGGTAGGTGGCGGGCAGCCGGTCGGGACGATTCTGCTCGGCCCAGCCCGAGCCCGCGGCGGGACGGATCCCGAGCGGGCCGAACCTGTCGAAGGCGAAGACCCGGTCCGGGAAACGGTTCAGGACCTCCTCGATCCGGTCTAGCTTCGACTCGCGGTCAGGGTCCGAGGATTCCTTCCACGTCTTGGTGCGCTGGAAGGTCACGCCGCGGCGGGCGAGCAGGCAGCGTAACGCCTAGCGGCCGATCCGGATCACGTGGCCATGGACATTGCGCAGGTGGGCGACGAGCTTGCGCAGGGACCTGCGGGTGAAGGGCTGGCCGAGTTTGGTCGGGCGGGTGATGGCCGTCTAGACGACGAAGTCCTCGTCGTCATCGCTGAGCAGGCGGGGACGGCCTCCCGCCCACCGAGCGTCCAGACAGGCCAGGCCCGATCTCGTCGAACCGGTGGATCACATCGCGCACGGTGTCCCCGCCGGCCTGCACCAGCCGGGCGATCACCGGGACCCGGTTTCCGCCGGCGGACACCAGTAGCATCATCGCCCGGCGGTAGCGCACCGAGCTGGTACTCCTCGGCGCACAATCTGCTGCAGTTTCTGCCCCTCCTGGTCGGTCAGTCCGCGCACACGGACGGGCTCGGCCACCGGGCCTCCAACGGTCAGATCGGATGTCACCGCACATCCAACCGCCACGACCGCCAACCCGGCCAACCTATGCAGCCAGAGCACTAGGCACGCAGTTCCCCGCGCCCCTGACGGGGCACCA
>NZ_WWIA01000280.1 GCF_009870065.1 Streptomyces sp. SID5785
CTCGGCGGTGCGGTGGGCGGCGAGCGCGTGCTCCTCGGCGGCCCGGTCCACGTGGCCCGCGGCCCGCGCGCCCGGCGCCGGGTGCTCGACGCTGCCGCAGACGGCGCACGGCTCACCGGCGACGAGGGCCTCGGCGAGTTCGGCGGCCACGCCGCGCAGCCGCTCCTCCTTGAGCCCCAGCCAGTGCTCGTGCGCGGCGGCGGACTCCTCACGGGCCCGCAGCACCGCCTCCCGGGCCGTCCCGGCGAGGGCCGTGAGGCGGTCCCGCTCGACGGCGGCGGCGGCGCGCTGCCGTACCGGTTCGAGCTGTCCGGCGAGGTGTTCGGCGCGGGTCGCGGCCTCCTGGGCCTGTTCGACCCGGCCCTGGAGTGCGGTGCGACGGGTGTCCCAGGTGCCGAGCCAGCCGTCGGTCTCGGCGAGCAGCTCGGCGTCCGCGCGTTCCTCGCGGTCGAGGCGGTCCCGGTCCTCGGCGATCCGGGTGAGGCGCTGCTCGGCGCGGCGCGCGGCGTCGAGCCCGCCGAGCTCCTGGGCGAGCCGACGGGCGGCCTCGGCCAGTCCGGCGGGCCCGGCGTCCTCGGTGAGGCGGCCGTCGAGACGGGCGGCGGCGCGGTCGGGGGCGGAGGCGAGCGCGGTGCGGGTGCGGGTCTCCTCCCGCAGGGCTCTGCGGTGCTCGGCGTCCGCGGCGTCGCGCAGGGAGAGGGCGGGGGCGACGGACTCGGCCTTGCGGGCCCGCTCCATCCGCTCCTGCAGTGCCCGGTGTTCGCCGGCGTGCTCGTCCAGGGCGGCGGCCCGCGCGCGGGCTTCGTCGAGGCGCTGCTGCAGCCGGGCCGTCTCCTGCTCCGCGGCGAGGGTGTCCTGCGCCGCCGTGCGGGCCGACTCGGCGGCGCCGAGGGCGAGATGGGCGTGGGTGAAGCGCTCGCGGGCGCCGGTGCGGGCGACGGCGGCCCAGCCGAGGACCGCTTCCGTGAGGCCCGGCTCACCGGGTTCGGCGCGGACGGGGTCGAGTTCGGCGCTCTCCCCCGCGGCCTGCTGCATGCGGTGGGCGTCGGCCAGCAGTGCCGCGTCACCGGCCTTGACCTGCTTCTCGGCGACGCGCCGGTCGTCGGCGAGCCGCTGCTCGACGGCGGCGAACCGGTGCGTGTCGAAGAGCCGCCCGAGGAGCTTGCCGCGCGCCTCGGCGTCGGCGCGCAGGAACCGCGCGAAGTCGCCCTGCGGGAGCAGCACGACCTGGCAGAACTGGTCCTTGCTCATGCCGAGCAGCTGGGTGATCTCCTCGCCGATCTCCTGGTGGGAGCGGCTGAGGTCGTTCCACGCGGCGTCCTCGGCGACGTACTCGCGCAGGGCGCTCTGCGCCTTCTCCGTGGTGAAGCCGGTGCCGCGCTTCTTCGGGCGGGCGTAGGGGGGCTGCCGGGTCAGCTCCAGGCGGCGGCCGGCGACGGTCAGGTCGAGGACGACCTCGGTGCGCACGCCGGGCTCGGCGTGGTCGCTGCGCAGGTGCTGCCCCTGGGTGCCGCCGCTCTGCCGGGCACCGGGCGCCGAGCCGTACAGCGCGTAGCAGACGGCGTCGAGGACGGAGGTCTTGCCCGCGCCGGTCGGTCCGTGCAGCAGGAAGAGCCCGGCGGAGGAGAGCGCGTCGAAGTCGATCTCCTGCGTGGCGCCGAAGGGGCCGAACGCGGTGATCTTCAGGGAGTGCAGTCTCACCGGGCGACCTCGCGCACGACGTCGTCGGTCCGGACCGCGTCGAAGGCGGCGCGCAGCAGGAGGCGCTCGTCCGGGTCGGGCCCGGCGCCGCGGACATGGGTCACGAAGTCCTCCGCGATCTCGTGGTCGTCGCGCCCGCTCAGCCGCTCCGCGTAGCTGGCGTCGGTCCGCTCGTCGGTGCGGCGCGGGTCGAACAGCAGGCTGAGGGTGTGCGGGAAGCGCTCGGCGAGGCGGGCCATCGGGTCGTCGGGCCGGACCGCGTCGGTGAGGGTGGCCTCGACCCAGGACTCCTCGTGGGCGGCGAGCTCCGGTGCGGCGAGCAGCTCCTCGAGGTCGCCGCGGATACGCGCGAGAGGGCGCGGCACCGGACAGTCGATCCGCTCGGCGGTCACCGTGCCCCGCTCGTCGAGGTCGACGAGCCACATGCTCTTGCGGTGATCGGCCTCGGAGAACGAGTAGGGCAGCGGGGAGCCCGAGTAGCGGACGCGCTCGGAGATCGTCTGGCTGCCGTGCAGATGGCCGAGGGCCACGTAGTCGACGCCGTCGAAGACGCCGGCCGGGACGGCCGCGACACCGCCGACCGTGATGTCCCGCTCGCTGTCGCTGGGGGCGCCGCCGGTGACGAAGGCGTGCGCGAGGACCACCGACCGGGTGCCGGGGGCGCGGGCGGCGAGGTCCGCGCGCACCCGCTCCATGGCGGCCCCGAGCACCTGCTCGTGTCCGGCGCGCTCGACCCCGAACTCGGCCTTGACCAGGGCGGGCTCGAGGTACGGCAGCCCGTAGAAGGCGACGTCGCCGTGGGCGTCGGCCAGCACGACGGGCTCGGCGCAGCCGCTCGGCGCCGTCCGCAGATGGATGCCGGCCCGGCCGAGGAGGCCCGCGCCGACGCCGAGGCGGCGGGCCGAGTCGTGGTTGCCGGAGATCATCACCGTGGGCACGCCGAGGTCGGACAGGCGGTGCAGCGCGTCGTCGTAGAGCTCGACCGCGGACAGCGGGGGCACCGCCCGGTCGTACACGTCGCCCGAGACGACCACCGCGTCGACCTCGTGCGCGCGCACCGTGTCGACGAGGTGGCCTATGAACGCGGACTGGGCGTCGAGCATGCTCACGCGGTGGAACGCGCGGCCCAGATGCCAGTCGGACGTGTGCAGCAGCCTCATGCACACGAGGCTAACGGCTGGGTCGGACAGCCCGTCCGGAGCTCCCGTCCCTCCCGTCCGCGCAGGTGACCCACCCCACACGGGCAGAGCCGCGCGCCCGGGTCCGGGTCAGCGTCCCCGGGCCAGGGTCCGGGTCAGCCGTACGCCTCGCCGCCGAGCTCGAACCCGGCGTCCCCCGCCGACACGTCCGCGAGCCAGGCCCGGAACTGCTCGACGTCCGCCTCGGGCAGTCCGATCTCGATCTCCACCGCCTCGCCGTAGCGGACGTCGCGCACGGCGCGGCCCGTGGAGCGCAGGTCGTTCTCCATCTTGCCCGCGCGCGCGTGGTCGACGGTCACGGTGGCGAGCCGGTAGCGGCGTCGGGTGACGGTGCCGAGCGTGTCGAGCGCCTCGCCGACGGCGCCGCCGTACGCGCGGATGAGGCCGCCCGCGCCGAGTTTCACGCCGCCGAAGTAGCGCGTGACGACCGCGACGACGTACCGCATCTCGCGCCGGGTGAGCATCTGCAGCATCGGCACCCCGGCGGTGCCGCCCGGCTCGCCGTCGTCGCTCGCCCTCTGCACGGAGGCATCGGCGCCGATGACGTACGCGAAGCAGTTGTGGCCGGCGGTGGGGTGCTCCTTGCGGATGCGGGCGACGAAGGCCTGGGCCTCCTCCTCCGTCGCCGCGGGTGCGAGCGCGCACAGGAAGCGCGAGCGGTTGACCTCGGTCTCGTGCACGCCCTCGCGGGCCACGGTGCGGTACTCGTCCTGCATCCGGCCAGCCTATGCGTGCCCCGTGAGGTGCGGAATCGGCGGGGCGCGCGCGTCGTTACCCGGACGTCAGAGTTGGCCCGAACCTTGGAGGCGTCGATGTACGGCGACCGGGAGACCGTCCGCAGGATTCTCACCGAGACCGGGGACACCTGGGCCGTGGTGGGCCTGTCCTCGAACACGTCCCGTGCGGCGTACGGCGTCGCGCAGGTCCTGCAGAGGTACGGCAAGCGGATCGTGCCGGTGCACCCGAAGGCGGAGACGGTCCACGGGGAGCAGGGGTACGCGTCGCTGGCGGACGTCCCGTTCCCGGTCGACGTGGTGGACGTCTTCGTGAACAGCGAGCTCGCCGGGGCGGTCGCGGACGAGGCCGTGGCGGCCGGGGCCGCAGCGGTGTGGTTCCAGCTGGGCGTGGTGGACGAGGGCGCGTACGCGCGCACGCGTGACGCCGGGCTGGAGATGGTGATGGACCGCTGCCCGGCCATCGAGATCCCGCTCCTGGAGCGGCCCTGACCCCGTCCGGCCCCGTCCGGCGGGAGCGGCGGGGCGCTCAGGCGGCCGGGTCCGCTGGGTCCGCTGGGTCCGCTGGGTCCGCTGGGTCCGCTGGATCCGCCGGGTCGAACGAGGCGTAGTACGCCGCGGCCATGTCCTCCTGGCCGTGGCCCTGGCGGGCGGCGCGGGCGAAGCGCTCGGCCGCGGCCTCGGCGAGGTCGAGGCGCACGCCGCGGGCGCGCCCGGCCTCGGCGATCAGCCGGGCGTCCTTCGCCGCGGTGTCGACGGCGAACTGGGCCGGGGAGAGCCGGTCCTCGAGGATCAGCGCCGACTTCGCGTGAAGGTAGGGCATGTCGAGCCCGCCGCCCGCGATGGCGTCGAGGAAGGACGTCGGGTCGACGCCGAGCGCCTGTGCCAGGGCGAGGGACTCGCCCACGGCGTTGGTCGCGGCGAGGACCCAGCTGTTGGCGACGAGTTTGAGGCGGGTCGCGCTGCCTGCGGCGCCGTCCTCACCGGTCCACACGGTGCGCGCGCCGACCGCGTCGAGCACCGGCGCGACGACGGGCCGGGCCGCGTCGGGGCCCGCCGCCAGCACGAGCAGCTGCCCGGCCTCGGCGGGCTGCCGGGTGCCGAGGACGGGGGCGTCGAAGAAGGCCAGTTCGTGTGCGGCGGCGAAGCGGGCGAGGTCGGCGACGCCCTCGACGCCGGCCGTGGTCGACTGCAGCCAGGCCGCGCCGGGCCGCAGCCCGTCGGCGGCCTGCCGCATGACATCGAGGGTGGCGGGCCCGTCGTAGAGCATGGTGAGCACGACGTCGGCGCCGATGACGGCCTGCGCCGGGCTGTCGCAGATCCGCACTCCGTCGGCGGCGAGGGGCTCGGCCTTGGCGCGGCTGCGGTTCCAGGCGTGCACGGTGAGGCCCGCGCGGGCGGTGTTGCGGGCCATGGCCGCGCCCATGATGCCGGTACCGAGGACCGCGACGGTCGGCTGCTCTGTCATGACGTGCACTCTCCCTCGACTCGTCCGCTGCCGGACTCGGTTCAAGATCTCACGGGCGCCGCCTCTGCCGCAGCACGGCGACCCCGCGCGGGGGGAGCGCCGCTCCCGCGGTGACGTCCGGTCCGGTCAGCACCTCGCCGCTCAGTCCGGGCAGCGTCACGGGGGCGTCGCCGCGGCCGACCAGGAAGAGGTAGCGGTGGTCGTCGTCGTGCCGGACGACGAGTTCGACGGCTCCACGGGCCTGTTCCGGCAGTTCGCTCGTGACGCCGGCCGGGGCGAGCAGGGCGGGGAGCAGCCCGGTGAGGCCGTCGGTGCCGAGGCGGGTGGAGACGTAGGCGGCGGAGCCGCGGCCGGCCGGGCGGCGGGTGACGGCGGGGCGGCCGGCGTGGTCGCCCGTGCGGTAGGACGCGAGGACCTCGGTGGCCGGGTCCGTCAGCGTGATGCCGTCGGTCCACAGGCTCCCGGGGCCGGCGCCGTCGAGCGCGACCTGCTCGTCGCCGAGCAGCGGGGTGAACTCCTCGATACGGATGCCGAGCAGCTCGCGCAGGGCACCGGGGTGACCGCCCAGCCAGACGTGGTCGTTCTCGTCGACGACTCCGGAGAAGTACGTGGTGACGAGGTGGCCGCCGCCCTCGGCGTACCGGGTGAGCTCCTTGGCCAGGGACTGCGGCACGACGTGCAGGACGGGCGCGACGACGACGTCGTACGCGGCGAGTTCGGTGCCGTGGGCCGGGACGACGTCGGCCCGGATACCGAGACGCTGGAGGGCGGCGTACCAGTCGAGCGCCTCGCGGTGGTAGCCGAGCAGGGAGCTGGGGTGGGAGTCCTGTTCGACGGCCCACCAGGAGTCCCAGTCGAACAGGACGGCCACGCGCGCGCGTTCGCGGCGTGATCCGGCGACGGGGGCGAGCGAAGCCAGGGTGTGGCCGAGGTCGACGACGGAGCGGAAGACGTCGCTGTCGGGTCCGGCGTGCGGGACCATCGCGGAGTGGTACTTCTCGGCACCGGCGGCGGACTGGCGCCACTGGAAGAAGCACACGGCGTCGGCGCCGTGGGCGACGTGCAGCAGGGAGTCGCGGGCCAGTTCGCCGGGCCGTTTGGCGATGTTGACGGGCTGCCAGTTGACGGCGCTGGTCGAGTGCTCCATCAGGAACCAGGGGCGGTGACCTGCGATGCCGCTGGTCAGGTTGGCGGAGAAGGACAGTTCGTCGCGGTCCTGCGGGCCCGGGACGACGTAGTGGTCGTTGGCGACGAAGTCGACCTCGCCGGACGCGGCCCAGTCGGCGTAGTCCATGCCCTTGGTCCCGGCCATGACCATGAAGTTGGTGGTGACGGGCACGTCGGGGGTCACTTCGCGCAGGACGGCGCGCTCGGCGGCCAGGTGGTCCCTGAGGGCGTCGGAGGAGAAGCGCTTGAAGTCGAGCTGCTGGGTCGGGTTGGGGTGGCTGGCGGCGAGCCGGGGCGGCAGGATCTGGTCCCAGTCGCTGTAGCGCTGGGACCAGAAGTGGGTGCCCCAGGCGTGGTTGAGGGCGTCGAGGGTGCGATACCTGTGGCGCAGCCAGGTCCGGAAGGCGCGGGCGGCGTCGTCGGAGTGGTCGTAGACGTTGTGGCAGCCCAGTTCGTTGTTGACGTGCCAGGCGACGAGGGCGGGATGGGCAGCGTAGCGCTCCGCCAGGGTGCGGACGAGGCGCAGGGCGTGCGCGCGGAAGACGGGTGACGTGGGGCGCCAGTGCTGGCGGGCCCCGGGCCACACGGTCTCGCCGGTGGCGGTGACCGGGAGGATCTCGGGGTGCGCGGTGGTCAGCCACGGGGGCGGCGAGGCCGTCGCGGTGGCGAGGTCGACGCCGATGCCGTGTGCGTGCAGCAGGTCCATGACATCGTCGAGCCAGTCGAGGTCCCAGGTGTCGGCGGTGGGCTGGATGCGGGCCCAGGAGAAGATCGCCAGGGAGACGGTGGTGACGCCGGCCTCGCGCATCAGGCGGACGTCCTCCTCCCACACCTCCCGCGGCCACTGCTCGGGGTTGTAGTCGGCTCCGTAGCCGAGCCGCCGGGTGCCGTCGGGCCCCTGCGGATGGGGGAAGCGGGAGGCGGTGGGGGCTCTCATGCGGGTCCTTCCAGTGGTGCGGTCCGGGTGCGGACGGGTGCTACTTCTCGACGGTGAAGCCCTGTTCGGTGCCGTAGCGGGCGCTGGCGTCCCGCCAGGCCTTCAGTCCGGCGGACAGCGTGGTGGAGGAGACGTAGGCCTTCCCGGCGGTGTCGTTGAAGATCGAGTTCGCGTAGACCTGGTAGGGCAGGTACGTCCAGTCGGCGGAGACGTGCTTCGCCGACTCGGCGAAGATCTTGTTGGCCTTCTGGCCGCCGAAGTACGGGAAGGCGGTGTTCTGGAACGCCGGGGACTCGAGGTCCTTCACGGTCGCGGGGAACGCGCCGTTCTTGATCCGCGTCGTGACGCCGGCGCCCGCGTCGGCGTACTCGGCGAAGGCGTAGGCGAGTTCCTTGTTCTTGCCGAGGGCGGGCAGGGCCAGCGAGCTGCCGCCGTTCTCGGAGCTGGCGGTACCACCCTTCGTCCACTGCGGCAGCGGGGCGACGCGCCAGTCCCCGGCCGCGCCCTTCACGCCCGAGGCGAAGTTGGCGGGCATCCAGGCGCCGATGGGAAGCGTGGCGATGGTGCCGTCGGCGAGGCCCTTGTACCAGTCGTCGGACCAGCCGGGGACGGACGAGACGAGCTTCTCGTCGATGAGCTGCTGCCAGGTGTCCGTGTACGTCTTCGCGCCCGGGTCGGTGAAGTCGATGCCGACCTTGGTGCCGTCGACCTTGTACGGGTGCGAACCGGCCTGCCACAGCAGGCTGGTGGTCATGCCCGCGTCGCCGATGTCGCTGGTGATGTACGCCTTCGGGTCGGCCTTGTGCAGCTGGCGGGCGGCGTCGACGTACTCGTCCCAGGTCGTCGGCACGGCGATCTTGTGCCGGTCGAAGACCTTCTTGTTGTAGAAGAGCGCCATCGGGCCGGAGTCCATGGGCAGTCCGTAGATCCCGTCTCCGGACGTCACGGAGTTCCAGGGGCCGGGCGAGTACCGGTCCGCCAGCTTGCCCGCGCCGAAGCCCTTGAGGTCGGTGATCTGCTTCGTCAGGGCGTACTGGCCGAGCGCGTAGTACTCGACCTGGGCGACGTCCGGGACGCCCTTCTTCGCGGAGATCGCGTTCGACAGTGCCTTGTACTGGTCGTTGTTCGTCCCGGCGTTGACGAGCTTGACGTGGACCGCGGGGTACTTCTTCTCGAAGTCCGTGACGACCTGCTCGAGGGTGGGCTCCCAGGCCCACACCGTGATGGTGCCGCCCTTCTTCAGGGCGCTCTGTATGTCGCCCGCGCTCACCTCCTTCCCGGCGGAGTCGTCGCCGGAGCCGCCGCAGGCGGTGGCGGCGAGGGCGAGGGCGCAGACGAGGCCGATGCCGCGCAGGGTGCGGCGCAGGTGCTGGGGCATGACGGTGACTTCCACTTCTTCGTGGGCCGAGGGGGTGGTGACGCACGGGGCGCCGGGACGGAGGGCTACTCCTTGACGCTTCCGGCGGACAGGCCGGACTGCCAGTACCGCTGGAGCAGCAGGAACCCGGCGATCAGCGGGACGATGGTGAGGAGAGAGCCGGTGACGACCAGGTTGAAGACGACCTCGCCGCCGGTCGCGTAGGCCTGTCTGTTCCACGCGTCGAGGCCGACGGTGAGCGGGTACCAGTCGGGGTCCTTCAGCATGATCAGCGGGAGGAAGTAGTTGTTCCAGGTGGCGACGGTGGTGAAGAGCAGGACGGTGACGGTGCCGGGGGCGAGCAGGGGCAGGGCGACGGTGAAGAACGTGCGCAGTTCGCCCGCGCCGTCGATCCGGGCGGCCTCCATGAGTTCGGCGGGGATCGCCTCGGTGGCGAAGACCCACATCAGGTACAGGCCGAACGGGGAGATCAGGGAGGGCAGGATGACGGCCCACGGGGTGTCGGTGAGGCCGAGCTTGCTGAACATGAGGAAGGTCGGCACCGCGAGCGCGGTCGTGGGCACGGCGACGGCCCCGATGACGACGGCGAGCACGGCGCGCTTGCCGGGGAAGACGAACTTGGCGAGGGCGTAGCCGCCGAGGACGGCGAGCAGGGTGGCGCCGCCCGCCCCGACGACCACGTACAGCAGGGTGTTGAGCAGCCAGCGCCCGAAGACGCCGTCCTGGTACGTGAAGGTGGCGCTGATGTTGTCCCACAGGGAGAAGTCGCGGTCGAACCAGAGGCCGAAGGAACGGGCCAGGCCCGCCTGCGACTTGGTGGCGCTGATCAGCAGCCAGACGAGCGGGAGCAGGCTGTAGACGAGGACGACACCGGTGAGGGCCGTGAGCAGCACGCTGCGCCGGGGCCGG
>NZ_WWIA01000281.1 GCF_009870065.1 Streptomyces sp. SID5785
GTCCGGACACCGACCGCACCCGGGCGGGCCTCCGCGCTCCGGCCGGCCCTGGCCGGTGCCGCCGTGGCCGGGACCGTGCTGGTGTCCGCCCTGGTCTGGGCGCTGTGGCCGCAGGACGGCGCCGCGGGTGCGGACCCGGCAGGACCCTCGCACTCCGCGTCGGCCCCCACCGCGCACACCTCGGGACCCACCGCCCCGCCGAGCGCGTCCGCGAAGCGGCGCGATCTGCTCACGCCCGACGGCATCCGCACCGCCGTGCGGGCGCTCGGAAAGGCCACCGGCACGGACCGGATGTGCGACTTCACCGTCTACCCGGACCACGTGTCGGCGAGCGTGATGGCCGACGGCAGCAGGACGCGCTACGACGCCTGGACCTACTTCCCCGACCGTGGCGCCGAGAAGGGCATCATCAGCGGCACGGTGACGTCGATGCAGAGCCCCTTCGACATCGACAGCCTCGACTGGGACGCCGTGCCCGGCCTGCTGGCCGAGGCCCGCAAGACCCTGGGGGTGAAGGATCCGACGTCGCGGTACCTGGTGGTGAAGGCGCCGGACCCGACCTTCCACACATCGCTCGGCATGATGATGTACCTGTCGAACGACTACCACGAGAGCGGATACGTGGAGACGGACGCGAAGGGCACCGTCCGGCGGACGGTGCCCTTCGACGGCGGCTGAGGCTCAGGCCTGCGGGGACTGCGCCGCGCGGCGCGGCAGCTTCCAGCCGGGCCGCGGGAAGTGACAGGTGTAGCCCTCGGGGTAGCGCTCCAGGTAGTCCTGGTGCTCCGGCTCGGCCTCCCAGAAGTCGCCGAGCGGCTCGACCTCGGTGACGACCTTGCCCGGCCACAGGCCGCTCGCGTCGACGTCCGCGATGGTGTCCAGTGCGGTGGCGCGCTGCGCCTCGCCGTCGAAGTAGATCGCGGACCGGTAGCTGCGCCCCAGGTCGTTGCCCTGGCGGTCCTTGGTGCTCGGGTCGTGGATCTGGAAGAAGAACTCCAGCAGGTCCCGGTAGCCGGTCGCCGACGGGTCGAAGACGATCTCGATGGCCTCGGCGTGGTCGCCGTGGTTGCGGTACGTCGCGTTCGGAGTGTCCCCGCCGGTGTAGCCGACGCGCGTGGACAGCACGCCGGGCAGCTTGCGGATCAGGTCCTGCATCCCCCAGAAGCAGCCGCCCGCCAGTACGGCCTTCTCGGTTTCCTTGGTCATGCGACGCTCCCTGTACGACATGGCAGGGCCGACCTTCGTGCCCGCCCACGGGTGTGCAACAGTCGCGGCGCCCGGTCTATGCCCGGCCGCCCGACAGGCACCCAAGCGAGCCTATGGCATGTCATAACTTCGCCTTATGAGCCCATAGACCGGACCCGTCTGCCGACTAAGGCTTGCCTTACTTTAAGATTCCCTTCGAGTACCCCTGGACCACTCGAAGGGAACCTGAACATGCCCCGCCCCCTGAGGGTCGCCATTGTCGGAGCCGGACCCGCCGGCATCTACGCCGCCGACGCGCTGCTCAAGTCCGAAGCGGCCTCCGATCCGGGGGTGTCCATCGACCTCTTCGAGCGCATGCCGGCCCCCTTCGGCCTGATCCGCTACGGCGTCGCGCCCGACCACCCGCGCATCAAGGGCATCGTCACGGCCCTGCACCAGGTGCTCGACAAGCCGCAGGTCCGCCTGTTCGGCAACGTCGACTACGGCACGGACATCCACCTCGACGACCTGCGCTCCTTCTACGACGCGGTGGTCTTCTCGACGGGCGCCATGGCCGACCGCGAGCTGCGCATCCCCGGCGTCGAGCTCGACGGCTCGCTGGGCGCGGCGGACTTCGCCTCCTGGTACGACGGCCACCCGGACGTCCCGCGCACCTGGGACCTGTCGGCCGAGAAGGTCGCCGTGCTCGGCGTCGGCAACGTGGCGCTCGACATCGCCCGCATCCTCGCGAAGACCGCCGAGGAGCTGCTGCCGACCGAGATCCCGCCGAACGTGCACGAGGGCCTGAAGGCGAACAAGGCCCTGGAGGTCCACGTGTTCGGGCGCCGCGGTCCGGCGCAGGCCAAGTTCAGCCCGATGGAGCTGCGCGAGCTCGACCACTCGCCGAACATCGAGGTCATCGTCAACCCCGAGGACATCGACTACGACGAGGGCTCGATCGCGGAGCGCCGCAAGAACAAGCAGACCGACATGGTCGCCAAGACCCTGGAGAACTGGGCGATCCGCGACGTCGGCGACCGCCCGCACAAGCTCTTCCTGCACTTCTTCGAGGCGCCCCAGGAGATCCTCGGCACCGACGGCAAGGTCGTCGGGCTGCGCACGGAGCGCACCGAGCTGGACGGCACCGGCAACGTCAAGGGAACCGGGCGCACGACCGACTGGGACGTCCAGGCCGTCTACCGCGCCGTCGGCTACCTCTCCGACGAGCTGCCCAAGCTGCCGTGGGACGTCGCCACCGGCACCGTGCCCGACGAGGGCGGCCGGGTCATCGAGGAGGGCGGCACGCACCTGTCCTCCACGTACGTCACGGGCTGGATCCGGCGCGGCCCGGTCGGCCTCATCGGCCACACCAAGGGCGACGCGAACGAGACGATCGCGCACCTCCTCGAGGACCACGCCGCGGGCCGTCTGCAGACGCCGACGACGCCCGCGCCCGAGGCCGTCGAGGCCTTCCTCGGCGAGCGCGGGGTGCGCTTCACCACGTGGGAGGGCTGGTACCGGCTGGACGCCGCGGAGAAGGCGCTCGGCGAGCCGGAGGGCCGCGAGCGCGTCAAGATCGTCGAGCGCGACGCGATGCTCGACGCGAGCGGCGCCTGACCCGACGCCCCGTCCGCGTGTCACGAGCCGCCGGTCCGCTGCTGCGGGCCGGCGGCTCGCCCGCGTCCGGGGTCCGTCCCGGTGCGTGCGCCCCGTACCGGCGGGACGGACCGGCCGGACGGCGGGCCGGGGGCGGTGGCGGGTTAAGCTGACGGACGCTGTAGTTGCATCCTGAACTTAATGCGTCGCGCGGTCGCCCGCCGCCGCCCCGCCGCCCTGGAGGCGCCGTGCCTCACATCACCGTCGACTACTCGCCGCGCCTCGGCGGGGCCTTCGACCGGCCCGCCTTCGCCACCGCGCTGCACACCCTCGTGGTGGAGGCCGCGGGCTCCCAGGGCACCTGCAAGGTCTTCTTCCGCGCGGCCTCGGAGACGTACGTCATGGGCGGCGAGGACCCGGCGATCCCGGTCGTGCACGTCGAGGTGGCCCTGCTGCCGGGGCGCAGCGAGGGCACGCTGACGCGGCTGTCGCAGCGCGCCCTGCGCCTGCTGCGCTCGTTCGTCGTCCCCGACGCCGTGTGCTCGGTCGAAGTACGCCAACTGGACGCGTACAGCCTCGATCCGACGCGCCTGTCCCCCGCGGCGCCCGGCGCCCGGGCCGTGACGGCGCGGGGCCGCCGGTGCGAGGCCGCGGCCGCGGCCGAGCCCCGCGACGGGGTGCTGGTGCGCCGTCCCCGCTGCTGAGCGCGGTGTGCGGCGGCCGGGCGCATCGG
>NZ_WWIA01000282.1 GCF_009870065.1 Streptomyces sp. SID5785
CCGGTGGCATCCGTGCCCCGCCGCCCGGCCGGTGTCTCGGCTCCGGATCCGACCTCGGAGCCGGTCTCGGAGCCGGAGCCGATCCGGGTTCCCGTTCCCGGCCTCGCACCGGGCTCGGCCCCGGGCCCGGGCTTCGCGTCGGGGTCGGCCCCGGGCGCGCTCACTCCTGGCCTCGCAGGCGGCTCGCGAAGTCCGTCAGGGCGGCGTACTGCTCGCCGAGGGAGGAGGTGGCGCCCTGGTCGGGGTCCTTGAAGTAGAAGCCGAGTTCGGGGCGCGGGCCGGTCAGTCCGACCGCCCGGGCGCGCAGCAGGAGGCGGGCCAGGTCGAGGACGAGCGGTGCGGCGAGGGCGGAGTCGCAGCCCTGCCACGTCGTCTGCAGGACCATGCGGGCGCCGAGGAAGCCGTCGAAGGCGATGTGGTCCCAGGCGGTCTTCCAGTCGCCGAGCGCGGGGACGTCGTCGATGTGGACCTCGCCCTCGGGGGCGCTGCCGAGCGTGTCGGCGAGGACGCGTTCCTTGCCGGCGTTCTTGGCCGCGGCCGCGGCGGGGTCGGCGAGGGCGGCGCCGTCGCCGCCGCCGAGGAGGTTGGTGCCCGACCAGGCGCGGACGTCGAGGGCGCGCTGCAGGAACATCGGGCCGAGGACGGAGCGCAGCAGGGTCTGACCGGTCTTGCCGTCGCGGCCCGCGTGCGGGACGGGCGCGGTCGCGGCGAGCTCGGCGAGGTCCGGGTGGTGCAGGCCGGTGGACGGCGTGAAGTTGACGTAGGGGCAGCCGGCGCGGAGCGCGGCGGCCGCGTACAGGGAGCTCGGGGGGAGGGAGCCGTCGGTGGGTGCGGGCTCGGTGGAGGCGACGTTGACGACGACGGCGCCGGCGAGGTCGTGGCGGCGCACGAAGTCGGTGAGGTCCTCGGCGAAGGCCTCGACGAGGGCGTCGCTCGTGCGGTCGTCGTCGGTGCCGGACAGCGGTCCGCCGGGGCGGATCTCGCGGTCCGCCGCGGCGAGTTCGGCGTGGACCGCGGCGGGCAGTCCGTGCGGCAGGACGCCTCCGGCGGCGAGGTGCTCGGCGCGTTTGGGCAGCGGGCAGTCGACGGTGTCGTGGCCGCCGAAGACGAGTGAGGTCAGGGGCGGCAGCCCGGAGTCGGTGAAGGGGGTGGTCTCGGTGACCATGCCGGTCGGTGGATGGAGTCCGGCGGCGACGGCCGCGCAGCCGGCTACGGCGGTCGTGGCGACGGACCCGCGGGCGCCGATGAGCCATACGCCGAAGCGCGGGGCGGACTCGGGGTCGGGGGTGGTGGGGACGGTGCGGGAGGACGGTTCGGTGGACATGGGCAGCCTCCTTGTCGAACGCGAACCGGGGGTGGTGGCCGGGGTGGTGGTGCCCGCCACCGGGGTGGCCGGGCGGGACGGCGGGCGGAGGTCCGGCGTCCTC
>NZ_WWIA01000283.1 GCF_009870065.1 Streptomyces sp. SID5785
CCGCCGGCGAGCAGGCCCTCGGCGTTCTGCTGGTAGCCGTCACGGATCGTGGCGTAGTCGATGTGGCCCAGCGAGGGCAGCTTCGTGCCGGGGCCGATCGAGCCGAGGACCCAGCGCGGGCGGCCGTCCCCGGCCGTGAACTCGTCGGCGACCTCGCGGGCGATCCGGGCACCGGCCTCGGACAGCTCCACGATGCGGTCGGCGATGTCGTACTCGTTCGACGCGGTGTGGTTCGAGCCGAACGTGTTCGTCTCGACGCAGTCCACGCCGACGGAGAAGTACTCGGCGTGGACCGAGCGGACGATGTCGGGGCGGGTGACGTTGAGGATCTCGTTGCAGCCCTCGAGGTTCTGGAAGTCCTCCAGGGTGGGATCCTGCGCCTGCAGCATGGTGCCCATCGCGCCGTCGGCCACCACCACGCGGGTGGCGAGGGCGTCCCTGAGGGCGGCCACGCGGGCTCGGGGATCGGATGCGGGCGTCGGCAACGAGGCCATGAAAGTGCTCCCTGGGGTGCGACGGCTGTCGGCTTTGCGGCTCCACTCCTTGAGCCACACCCGGCCAGCGTAGCGGTGACCCCCGCGGCGGCGCCCGGGCGTCCACGGGCCGGAACGGCGCGCCGGGGTGGCCGGATGCGGACCCCGGCGGGCGGTGGGGTGAAATATCGGCGCACGCTGTATTCGCCGGAGGTCGGCAACGACCGATACTGTTCAGCATTGCCGAACGTTGTATCGCTACGTTGTACCGCGAGAGGATCGAGGAGGAAGCACTGCGATGGCACGCAACATCCAGTCGCTCGAACGGGCCGCTGCGATGCTCCGGCTCCTCGCGGGTGGCGAGCGGCGGCTCGGCCTCTCCGACATCGCCTCCGCCCTGGGGCTGGCCAAGGGCACGGCGCACGGCATCCTGCGCACGCTGCAGGCCGAGGGCTTCGTGGAGCAGGACTCGGCGTCGGGCCGCTACCAGCTGGGCGCGGAGCTGCTGCGCCTGGGCAACAGCTATCTCGACGTGCACGAGCTGCGGGCCCGCGCCCTCGTCTGGACGGACGACCTGGCCCGCTCCAGCGGCGAGGCCGTCTACCTGGGGGTGCTGCACCAGCAGGGCGTCCTGATCGTGCACCACGTGTTCCGGCCCGACGACAGCCGGCAGGTGCTCGAGGTCGGGGCGATGCAGCCGCTGCACTCGACGGCGCTCGGCAAGGTGCTCTCCGCGTACGACCCGGTGGCGCACAGCGAGGTCGTCGAGGCCGAGCGGAAGTCCTTCACGGCGAGCACGGTGTACGAGCTGACGCCGTTCGAGTCGGTCCTCGACCTGACGCGGGCGCGCGGGTACGCGAGCGACGTGGAGGAGACCTGGGAGGGCGTGGCGTCG
>NZ_WWIA01000284.1 GCF_009870065.1 Streptomyces sp. SID5785
CCCGCGATCACGGTGCGCGGGGAGCGCTCGAACGCGGCGAGGCCCCAGCCGACGACGGCGGTCGACGCGACCGCTCCGGGCAGCACCCACCAGGGCACGGGGGCGCCCGACATGAGGACGTGTCCCAGGCAGGCGAGCGCGACGCAGAGGGTCGTGAACAACCCCGTCCGTACTACGCGTGCGCACCGTCCGGCAGTCATGGCGCTCTCATCGTCCCATCCCGCCGCTCGAGCGACGCAGGAGTCCCCGGAACGCGTCGCCGCGCCGACCTGCGGCCCGCCGGGAACTCGGCGGCCCGCGCGTCCGACCACTACACCGGACCGCTGGACTTCCCCTGCAGAAAGGCCCGTTATGGCGCAGAGCCGCACAGTGCGGACGGTGACGGACACCGGCACGCCCGAACCCGTCCGCCCTGCCCCGGAGGACGGCTCCGCGGACGCGGACCCCGGACGGGGCGCGCGGGCCTGCGCGCCGCCGGGCGGAACCCGGCCGCCCGTGTCGTGGGCCGGACTGCGCCCGCTGCTGCTCCGTCTGCACTTCTACGCCGGTGTCGTCATCGGCCCGTTCCTGCTGGTCGCCGCGGCCACGGGGCTGATGTACACCGCGACGCCCCAGATCGAGGCCGTCGTCTACCGGCACGAGCTCGAGGTCACCCCGCACGGTGTGCCCGCACCGCTGTCGGACCAGGTGGCGGCGGCGCGCACGGCGGTTCCCGACGGCACGCTGTCCTCGGTGACGCCCGCTCCCGGCCGCACGGACAGCACGCGGGTCGTCTTCGAGCGGCCGGGTCTGCCGGAGAACACCACGCAGACCGCGTTCGTGAACCCGTACACCGCCGAAGTGCTGGGACAGGAAAGGACGTTCGCGGGGTGGTGGCTGCCGGTGCGGGCCTGGGTGGACGGCTTCCACCGGCATCTGAACCTCGGTGAACCGGGCCGTCTGTACAGCGAACTGGCGGCGAGCTGGCTGTGGGTGGAGGTGCTGGGCGGGCTCGCCCTGTGGCTCACCGCGCCGCGCTCGCGAGGGCGCGTGCGCCGGGTGTTCGTCCCGCGGGGCGGGCCGAAGGGACGCAGACGCACGCTCTCCTGGCACGCCACCGCCGGTGTGTGGGCCGCCGTCGGGTTGCTGGGGCTGTCGGTCACCGGCATGACGTGGTCCGTGCACGCCGGCGCGAGCATCGACACGATCCAGTCGGCGCTCGCCGGACCGACCCCGACGGTGTCCACGGCCCTGCCCGCGCGCGCCGCC
>NZ_WWIA01000285.1 GCF_009870065.1 Streptomyces sp. SID5785
GCCGGGCGTCCCGGAATCGTCAGACTTTCCGTGAACCCGCCGGGAGGAGCAGTCATGACGACCATCCATCACCGCTACGCCACGGTCGCGGGGCAGCAGCTCTTCTACCGTGAGGCGGGACCGCCGGACGGGCCGGTCGTGGTCCTGCTGCACGGCTTCCCCACCAGCTCGTTCATGTTCCGTCACCTCATTCCGGTGCTGGCGGAGCGTCACCGGGTGATCGCGCCGGATCACCTGGGTTTCGGGCTGTCGGACGCGCCGTCGGTCGACGACTTCGACTACACCTTCGACGCGCTGGCGGACCTGACGGCCGGGCTGCTGCGCCGGCTCGGCGTCTCCCGGTTCGCTCTGTACGTGCAGGACTACGGTGCGCCGATCGGCTGGCGTCTGGCGCTGGCCGACCCGTCGGCGGTGACGGCGGTCATCAGCCAGAGCGGCAACGCGTACGAGGCGGGCTTCGCGGAGGACTTCTGGAAGCCGCTGCGCGCGTACTGGGCCGAGGAGAACCCCGACACCGAAGCGGCTGTCCGCCAGGCCCTGACGCTCGAGGTCACCCGGTGGCAGTACCTGCACGGGGTGCCCGACGAGAGCCTCGTCAGCCCGGACACCTGGTACCACGACTTCGCCCTGCTGTCGCGGCCGGGCAACGACCTCGTACAGCTGCGGCTCTTCGCCGACTACGCCACCAATCCGCCGCTGTATCCACAGGTCCACGCGTATCTGCGGGACAGCAGCGTCCCGGTGCTCGCCGTCTGGGGCCGGGGCGACGAGATCTTCCGTCCCGAGGGAGCCCTCGCCTTCGCGGACGACGCGCCGGACGCGGAGATCTGTCTGCTCAACGGCGGCCACTTCCTGCTGGAGAGCCACCTCGACGCGGCGTCGAGCGTCATCGTCTCGTTCCTCGCCCGATCCGGTGTGTCATGACGGGGCCGCTGCAGGGCCAGTCCGTGCTCGTCGTCGGGCGGGCCGGGGGCATCGCGCGGGCCGTCGCCGTCGCCGCCCGGGACGCGGGCGCTCGCGTCATCACCGCGGGGCGGCATCCGCAGGCCCTCGCCGACCTGTACGCGGGCGAGCCCGAGATCACGGCCGAGTCTGTCGACCTCACCGACGAGGACTCGGTGGCCGCCCTCGCCGACCGGATCGGCACCCTCGATCACGTGGTGTCGACCGCGTCGGCCCGGGCCCGCGGCCGTCTGGAGGACCTGACGGCCGATGCTGTCCGGCTCTCCTTCGACACCAAGGTGGTCGGGCCGCTGCTGCTCGCCAGACACCTGGCACCGCGGATGCGACAGGACGGCTCGCTGACGCTCTTCTCGGGTGTGGCGGCGTCCAAGGTGACGGTCGGCACGCTGGCCGTCGCCGTCACGAACGGCGCCGCCGAGGTCCTGACCCGCTCCCTCGCCGTGGAACTGGCGCCCGTACGCGTCAACGCCGTCTCGCCCGGCGTGATCGACACCGGGGCGTGGGACGCCCTGGGAGACCAGGAGAAGGCCGACTACTTCGCCGAGGTCGCGACGCGCAACCCGGCCGGGCGCATCGGCACCGCCCACGACGTCGCCAACGCCGTGCTGT
>NZ_WWIA01000286.1 GCF_009870065.1 Streptomyces sp. SID5785
GCCGGCCTGCCGCGGGACGCTGCGGGCCACCGCGCTGCGGGAGATCGCGGTGCTGCGGCTGCTGCGGGGCCTGCGGCTGCTGCGACGGGGGCTGCTGCGGCTGGGGCGCGCGGCCCTGGCCCTGCTGGCCCTGGCGCCAGTTCGTCTCCAGGGTGTCGAACAGCGGCGTGCGCTGGTCGACCGGACCACTGGCCGGCGGCAGGTACTCGTCCTGCTGCGGGCGCTGCGGGAAGTCCTGGCCGCCGCCCTGCTGCTGCGGCGGCACCGGACGCTCGAACTGCCCGGTGGACGACGGGTCCTGGTAGCCGTTCTGCTGCTGGTACTGCTGCGGCGGGGCCGGGCGCTCGAACGATCCGGTGGAGGACGGGTCCTGGTAGCCGTTCTGCTGCTGGGGGACGCCGTAGTTCGGCACACCCCGGTCCGCGGCACCGTTGTCGGGCATGCCGCCTCGCGGAGCGCCCCCGTAGACGTCGGACCGCATGAACTGGCCGGTGCCCTGGTCCTGGCCGGGACCGTGCTGCTGCTGCGGCGCGGGCCGCGGAGCGTCGAAGTCGGGGCGGGCGAACTCGGCCGTCGACCCCGGACCCTGCCGCTCGTCGCGGACCGGCGGGAACTGCGCCGTGGAGTCCGGCTCGTCGTGCCCGCGCGGGGCGTCGAGGTGCGGCTGTGCGTTCTCGTCGCTCCAGCTCGGCACGCGCGGCTGCGGGTTGCCCCCCGGCAGCTCGGCGCGCGGACCGCCGCGCGGCGGCAGCACCGGGCGGCCGCCCTGCGGCTGGGCCGGCCCGTTCGGATCGGCGTGGGTGCGCTGCTGCGGCGCGACCGGACCCGGCATCCCGGCGTCGAACAGGCTGCCCGTCGCGGACGGACCGGACGGGCCCTGCGGGTTCTGGGCGCGCACGGGCTGCGGGGCCTGCGGACGCTGCGGAGCCTGGGGGCGCTGCGGCATCGGCGCGTTCTGCGGGTTCTGCTGCGGAGCCTGCGGGCTCTGCTGCGGGTTCTGCGGACCCGGACCCTGCCCGTTCTGCGGGCCGCGCGGACCGCCGTCCCGGCTGGGCAGCGCCGCACGCGGGCCACCGGCACCGGCGCCGACCTGCGGGCGCGAGGCGGACGGACCGGCACCGAGCCGGCTCGC
>NZ_WWIA01000287.1 GCF_009870065.1 Streptomyces sp. SID5785
GGCTGCGGCCCTGACGCTCGCCGGCCCCGCCTCGACCGCGGCCGCCGCGGACGACCGCACCCCCTCCCCCGGCCGTCCCGGATCCGCGGCGCCCGACGGGCTGCTCGCCGACCTGCTGCCGCAGGGGCTCGGGGTGGGCGCCGGGCGCGACCTCCGGTTCAGCTGGCAGGTGCCGGACGCCGGGGCCGGCACCGTCCAACGCGCCTGGCAGGTCCAAGTGACCTCCGGCGGCGGCGACTTCGCGCGGACCGAGCTCGTCTGGGACTCAGGCCGCGTCACCTCGGCCGACTCGACCGCCGTCGCGTACGGCGGGCCGCCGCTGGAACCCGGGACCACGTACTGGTGGCGCGTACGGTGCTGGAGCCCGAACGGCTCCCCCTGGTCGCGCCCCGTGCTGCTCGCCACCGCCATGGAGGACGCCTGGACCGCCGAGCCCGTCTGGGCGCCCGCCGGTGAGACGATCACCGACGGCACCGTCTCCGCGCGCCTCAAGATCACCGCCACGGCCGCGGGCATCTGGTTTCGGGCCAGGAGCACCTCCGACACCTACCTCTGGCAGCTGCGGGCCGGGAACCCCGGGGTCCTGCGCAAGCACATCTGCCAGGGCGGGACGTACACCGTGCTGGAGGAGGTCGACCTGCCGGTCCCGGTCCCCACGGACACCTGGGTCGACCTGGAGATCACGATGGACGGCCCACGGTTCACCACGACCGTCGACGGTGCCGTCGTCGACACCACCACCGACGCCCGGCTGACGACCGGCAACGTCGGGCTGCGCAACGGCTCGACCGAGGCGCAGGTCTACGACCGCTTCACCGTCCGCGCCGCCGACGGCACCCTCCTCGTCGACGACGACTTCACGACCGACCGGGGCACGTTCTCCGCCGGAACGGTCGCCGACGGCGTCCTCACGCTGCCCACCGGCGCCTCCGCCCTCTCGTCCTATGTCGAGGACGACTCCTGGGCCCTCCTGCGCCACGCGTACCGCGCACGCGCGGACCACATCGCGGCCGCGGTTCTCCACGTAGCGGCGGAGTCACCCGATCCCGGCCGTCAGTACGTCGCCAAGGTGTGGAGCAACGGCGAGACCGTGGCACACGCGTCCGCGCGCTCGGGGACGGGCGTCGCCTACCAGGTCTTCGACATCACCAGAACACTGCGCCGCGGACGCGACAACACGCTGGCCGCGCTCTGCCACACGACCACCTCCCAGAAGTTCCTCGCGCAGCTCCACATCACCTACGCCGACGGCAGCCGTCAGACGGTGGGCACCGGCCCGGCGTGGCGGGCCCGGCGCCAGCAGGGACTGCTGCCGCCGAAGGGCAGTGCGGGCACCAACTTCTACAGTGCGCCGCAGGAGTACTGGGACCTGCGGCACGAACCCGTCGACTGGACCCGCCCGGGCTTCGACGACCGCGGCTGGGAGGCCGCGGTCACCAGGGACCGTGTCGACGGGCTCGTGCCCGCGCGCGTCGAGCCGGTGCGACTGCACGACGTCCGGCCCCGCTCGGTCACCGAAGTGGCCCCGGGACGCTGGCTGGTGGACCTGGGCCGCGAGATCGTCGGTGGCCTCCGGCTGGAGGTGCACGCCCGTACCGGTGACACCGTCGAGGTGCGCCTGGGCGAGGAGCTCAACGCCGACGGCACCGTGCGGTACCAGCTGCGGGGCGGCAACACGTACCGGGAGACCTGGACGCTGCGCGACGGCGACCAGCACGTCGAGCACTGGGGGTACCGGGCCTTCCGGTGGGCCGAGCTGCGCACGTCGATCGACCTGTCCCGGGCGTCCGTGACCGGCCGTGCGTGGAAGGCCGACTGGGACGACGCGCAGTCGTCGTTCAGCAGTTCCTCCCCCGACCTGGACCGGGTGTGGCAACTGTGCCGGTACTCGATCGAGGCCACACGCCAGGACCTCTACCAGGACACACCCACGCGGGAGCGCGGCCCCTACGAGGGCGACGCCCTCGTCAACCAGCTCTCCGAGTACGCGGTACAGCGCTCGTACGCGCTGGCGCGCTGGCGCGCTGGTCCAACGGCTATCTCTTGCGGCGTGGAACCTGGCCGACCGAGTACCGCCTCATGTGCGTCCTGTCCGCCTGGGAGGACTACCTGGCCACCGGTGACGACCGGCAACTGGCCGCCGACTACACCCTGTTGAAGGACAAGAACCTCACCGGCTTCCTCGGTGGCGACGGCCTCGTGCACAAGCGGCCGGGCGACAGCAGTGACGCGCTCGCCGACCTCGTCGACTGGCCGGCCTCCAACCGTGACGGGTATGTCTTCACCGAGGTCAACACCGTGGTGAACGCCTTCCAGTACGCCGCGTTCACCACGCTCGCCCGATGCGCCGAGGTGCTGCACCGCAAGGCCGATGCCCGGGACTTCGAGGCCCGGGCCGGCAAGCTGGCGGCAGCCATGCGGGGCACCCTGCTCGACCGTGCGGCCGGGCGCTTCGCCGACGGCGTCGGGACCACGCACAGCGCCCAGCACGCGACGGCCTTCCCCGTCGCGCTGGGCGCGGACGCCGGACTGCCGGACGACGTCCGCCGCAGGCTCGGCGCGACGCTCGCCGCGGGCGGCATGAAGATGAGCGTCTACGGATCCCAGTTCCTCCTCGACGCCCTGTTCCTGCTCGGCCGCTCCGACGCCGCCGTCGCCCTCCTCACCTCCAGCGGCACCAACTCCTGGCTGCACATGCTCGATCAGCTCCACGCCACGATCGTCACGGAGGTCTGGGACCCCGCGCTCAAGCCCAACATGACCTTCTCCCACGCCTGGGCCTCCGCCCCGGCCAACGCCGTCGCCCGCCACCTCCTCGGCGTCCGGGCGACCGCGCCCGGCGCGTCCGCGTTCCTGGTCCGCCCGCGGACCGGCGGCCTGTCCCGGGTCCACGGCACGGTGCCGTCGATCCGCGGCCCCGTGTCAGTGACGGTCCGGCACGACAAGGACGCGCACACGACGCGCGTCACGCTGCCGCCCAACTCCCGCGGCTACGTGGAGGTCGAGCTCGGCGCGTCCCACGTCCGCGACTACCGGGTCAGTGCCACACCGCCCGACGACCGGGGACGCGTGCGCGTCACCTCCCACGAGGACATCACGGGGACGGTGCTCCGGGTGGGGCCGGTGGGGTCGGGCACGACCGTGGTCGAGCGGGGCCGCGGGCACTGAACCAGGAGCCGTCTCTCCTCTCCACTCCTTAACGCAGTGATGACTTGCGTTTGCGTCGCGCTCGCCGTACAGTCCCTAACGCAGCGCACGGCTGCGTTAGAGCGTTCGGAAGCGTGACCGCCGCGTGGGGCGTGCCGCGCTCGGACGCCCCGTCCATGGAGAGGAACTCCCCATCACCGCATCCCTCGTGACTCCGAGCCGTCGATCCCGGCGGACCGTGCTCCTCACGGTCACCTGCCTGGGCCAGTTCATGGTGCTGCTCGACAACACGATCGTCGGCGCGGCGCTCCCCGACATGCAGAACCGGCTGCACACACAGCTCACCGGTCTGCAATGGATCGTCGACGCGTACGTCCTGCTCGTCGCGATGCTGCTGCTGTCCGGCGGCATCTTCGCCGACCGCTTCGGCCGCAAGCGCGTGTATCTGACGGGCGTGGCCGTGTTCACCGTCGCGTCGGTCCTGTGCAGCCTCGCCCCGTCGGTCGGCTGGCTGATCGCCGGACGCGTGCTCCAGGGCATCGGCGCCGCCGCGCTGAGCCCGGCCTCGCTCGCCCTGCTGGCCGCCGCCCATCCCCTGCCGCAGGAGCGCGTCAAGGCGATCGGGCTGTGGGCGGGACTCAGCGGCATCGGTCTGGCCGCGGGGCCCGTGGCCGGGGGCGTGCTGACGGAAGCGTTCGGCTGGCCCGCCATCTTCCTGGTCAACCTGCCGATCGGCGTGCTCCTGCTCGTCCTCGGCCTGCGCACCCTCGACGAGACCCGCAATCCGGGCGCCCCCGCGATCGACGTCCCCGGGACCGTCCTGTCCGTCCTGGCAGTGGGGGCGCTGACCTATGGACTGATCGAGGGCGGCGCCCGCGGGTGGACGTCGCCGGTGATCCTGGGCGGGTTCGCCGCGGGAGTGGTCCTGCTCGGCGCCTTCCTCGCCGTGGAGGCGCGCCGCCCCGCTCCGATGCTCCCGCTCCGGCTGTTCCGTCAGCGACTGTTCACCGTGTCCAACACCGCGATGGTGGTGGTGGGGTTCGCGCTCATGGGCTCGACGTTCTTCTTCTCCCAGTACTTCGTGTCCGTGCAGGGCAGTTCCGTCCTGGGCGCCGGTCTCCAGACCCTGCCGACCTCGCTCGCCATGGTGGTCGTCAGCCCGTACGCGGGCCGGCTCGCCGCACGGTACGGGTACCGCGTCGTCGTCACCGCCGGACTGGCCCTCGCCGGGCTGGGGCTGCTGGCACTCGGCGCCGTGCACGCCGACACCGGGTACGGGAACGTGTGGTGGCGGCTGGCCGTCGTCGGGATCGGCTTCGCGCTGACCATGTCCCCGCTGACGGGCGCCGCCATCCAGGCGGTCAGCCCTCAGGAGGGCGGTCTCGCATCGGGCATCAGTAGCACGACCCGGCAGATCGGCGCGGTGCTCGGCGTGGCGGTGCTCGGAGCCGTCGTCCGGACCCGGCAGTCCGGCGGCGCCTCCTTCGAGACCGGCCTCACCAGCGCCTTCACCACGGCCGGTGCGGTCACCCTGGCCGCGGCCCTGTTCACGGGAGTGTGGCTGGCACGGTCGCGGCCGGCGGACACCTCGACCGCCCCGGCGCGCACCACGGCACCGGGCACGACCGCGGAGACCACGGACAGCACCGCGAACGAGGCTGCTGTGCCCCGGCGTTGACCGCCGCGTACGCCCTGACCCGACGGACACGGCACACGGCGGCCGGGTCGATGATGCGCCCGGGAGTCAGCGCCTCGTCTCGTACCGGGTCAGGGTCACGCCGCCCGGGAACGTCCGTGTCTCCAGGAGGTTCAGGTTCACCCAGTGGTCCAGGGCGGTGAAGAAGGGCGTGCCGCCGCCCACCAGGACCGGCGCGGTGGCCAGCACGTACTCGTCGATCAGTCCCGCCCGCAGGGCCGCCCCGGCGAGCGTCGCCCCGGCGATCTCCATCGGGCCGCCGTCCTCGGCCTTGAGCCGGGCGATCTCGCTCACCGCGTCGCCCCGGAACAGCCGGGTGTTCCAGTCGACCGTGTCGACCGTCGAGGAGAACACGACCTTCGACATGTCCCGCCAGCGGCGCGCGAACTCGACCTCCGCCGCGGTGGCGTCGGGCCGCTGGTCGCCGGTCGGCCAGTACGAGCTCATCGTCAGCCACAGCTTGCGCCCGTACAGCGACACGTCCGTCGCCTGCAATCGGTGGGACCAGAACTGGAACAGCTCGTCGCTCGGCGCGCTCCAGCCGATGTCGTCCCCGGGCGCGGCGATGTAGCCGTCGAGGGACACGTTCATTCCGTAGACCAGTTTCCGCATGGGCCCAGCTTTCCGTGAGGCGGTCTCCCACCGGCTGACCGACGCGGCGCGGAAGGCTCATCGGTACCCGACCGGAGCGCTCTGCCGGGCGGGGTTCAGGGGTGTCCGGGGCGGCTTCAGTCCTTGCGGCCCACCGCTCCGTAGAACCCGATGCGTTCGGAGCCGGCGGGCGGTGTGGTGTCGGGGCGCCAGTCCGGGCACTGGACCAGACCGGGGTCGACGAGGGTGAAGCCGTCCAGGAACGCCTCGACGCGGGCGCGCGGGCGCAGGTTCAGCGTGGCGGTGGCCTGGCCGTAGACCGCCTGGGCGTCACGGCGGTCGGCGAAGTCGCCCGTGGCGTGCGACAGGATCAGCATGCTGCCGGGCGCCAGCGCGTCGCGCAGCTCGGCCACGATCCGCTCCGGTCGCTCCGCGTCGGTCAGGAAGTGCAGGACGGCGACGAGGCACAGTGCGACGGGTTCGGCGAAGTCGATGACGCGGCGCACGTCGGGGTGGTCCAGGATGCCGCGCGGCTCGCGTACGTCGGCGAGGACGATGCTGGTGGGGCCCTCGCCGCGCAGCAGGGCGTCGCCGTGGGCCTTCACGATGGGGTCGTTGTCGACGTAGGCGACCCGTACGCCGCCGGTCAGGTCCTGGGCGATCTCGTGCACGTTCGGCGACGTGGGCAGCCCGGCGCCGATGTCCAGGATCTGGCGTACGCCGCTCTGCACAGCGTGGCGCACCGCGCGGTGCAGGAAGTCGCGGTTGGCCCGCACTCCCATGCGGGCCTCGGGTGCGGCCGCGGCGAGCGCCTCGCCGGCCTCCTGGTCCACGGGGTAGTGGTCCTTGCCGCCGAGGAGGTAGTCGTAGATCCGCGCGGGGTGTGGCTTGCTGGTGTCGATCCGCACCGTTGCTCGTTCCTTCCCGCGGGCGCCGCCCTGCCCCGCCACCGATCGGACGCGATCAGCATCGCACATCAACTCGACTGCCGATCGGCTCAGTTCTGAACAGCAAGGGGCGGCGACGGGCGGCTTCCCTGCGGCGGAGGGCCGGGTCGCGTCCGGCCCGGCCCTCCGCCGGACCGGCGCTAGTGCGGGACCGGGCACACCCCCGCTGCGGCGACGGTGTTGTAGCTGGGCGCGGGGATCGGCGCGGCCGTGTTGGTGCTGCCGAGCTGCTTGAGGATCTCGTCGGAGAGCAGGTCCTGCTGGCCCTTGAGGGCGTCGGCGACGGTGGTGTCCTTCGGGAAGACGAGCTCGGCGGCGATGTTGTCCTGCACGATGCGCGCGAGGTTGTCGAGCGCGGTGAAGATCGGGTCCGCCGGGGGCTCGAGGCCCGGCAGGTCGATGAGGTGGGTCGCGACCTTCGCCGCGTTCATGCAGTCCTTGATGATGATGGTGTTCTGGTTGAGCACGCTCGTGGTCCACTGCGACAGGACCACGCAGTACAGGTCCGCCCACGCCGCCTCGCCGACCTTGGCACGCCAGGTCTTCATGACCTCGTGCACACCGTCGATCTGGGCCCTGGAGGCGTGCTCCATGTTCGTGCGGATGTCGGGGTAGACGCTGCCCGAGAAGGCCTCGAACGACGCCATGTCGAACGTCTCGTCCGCGATCGAGGCGTCGATGAACCTCAGGCCACCGTCGATGATGTTGCCGCAGGACGTGGTGAGCGCCGCGGGCAGGTCGGCGGCGGCGAGCTGGTCGCGGGCCGTGGTGAGTTTGGCGGCGTACGCCTTGAGCGGCTCGATCCACGCGGTGGACGTGTCGTCGTTGAACGCCACCATGACGAGGTCGTGGGGGTCGATGCGCGCGGCGTTGGGCAGGTTCGGGATCTTGTCCGCGAGGTAGGAGGCGATCACGGAGAAGATGCCGAGCGGGACGTGAGCGATGGACTTCGCCAGCTCGAACGTCGGCGCCACGGGGTTGGTCGACTCCTGGCCGTCCTCGGTGACGAGGGTGAAGCGGCCGCCCTTGGCGTCGTTCTGCACGACGACGACCGGGGCGAGGTGCTTGATCAGTTCTGCTTTCAGGGTGGCGTAGTTGGCGCGCATCCCTGCGTTGACGGCGAGCATCGACTCGCG
>NZ_WWIA01000288.1 GCF_009870065.1 Streptomyces sp. SID5785
TGATTCGTCTGGCAGTTCCTGGCCGCGGCAGCGGTCTACGCACTCGGCGGCCTCGCCGTGCACGCGGTCGAGGACAACGACTGGCTCGTGCTCGTCGTCGGTCTCACCGGCGCCGCCGCCGCGGTGCTCGTGTACGCCCGTGTCGTCCACCGGACCGAGCACGCGCCCGCCCTCGACGTGGCCCGCGAAGGGGCCGGCGCGCGGGCCGCCGGGGGCGTGGCGATCGGCGCCGGAATGTTCACCGCGGTCATGGTGAACCTCTTCGCCTCCGGGCACTACACGGTCCACGGCACGGGCTCCGTGCAGGCGGCGATCGGACTGGTCGGGTTCATGGCCGCGGCGGCCGCGACGGAGGAAGTCCTGTACCGCGGCGTCCTGTTCCGGATCGTCGAGGAGCACATCGGCACCTACCTCGCCCTGCTGCTGTCGGGCGTGGTGTTCGGGCTCTCGCACCTGCTCAACGAGCACGCGACCGTGTGGGGTGCCGCCGCCATCGCCGTCGAGGCAGGGTTCATGCTCGCCGCCGCCTACGCCGCGACGCGCAGCCTGTGGCTCACGATCGGTGTGCACTTCGGATGGAACGTCGCCGCGGCCGGTGTCTTCAGCACGGAGGTCTCCGGCAACGGCGCGCAGGAGGGACTCCTCGACGCCACGCTGTCGGGTCCGAAGCTGCTCACGGGTGGCACGTTCGGCCCGGAGGGCAGCGTGTACTCGGTGGGCTTCGGCGTGCTCCTCACGTTCGTCTTCCTGTGGCTGGCCCACCGCCGCGGGACCATCGTGCACCGACGGCCCCGACGGGCCGCGGGCGGCGTCAACTCCCCCGCTACACTGCCCCGATGATCGATCGCCGACGCCTCCTGGAGCGGTGGCGCGGGCTCGACGTCACGGTCCGCGATCTGCCGCTCGGCCTGCTGCTGCTCGTGGCGTCGCTGCTGCCGGGCCTGCGGGGCAACGGCACGGAGGTCGGCGGTCTGCCGACCCGGCCCACCGATCTGCTCGCCGCCGCGGCCGCCGTCCTCCAGTGCCTGCCGCTCGCCGTGCGCCGCCGCCTGCCGCTCGTCTGCCTCGCTCTCGTGTCGGCCGGCTTCGCCGTCGACCAGCTCCGCGGCTACCACCTGTTCGCCGGGACCGCGCTGCCCATCGCCCTGCTCAGCGCCGGATTGTACGTCGAGCGGTTCCGGCGGGAGGCGACCGCGGTCGCCTCCGTGGCGTTCGTCGCCCTGTCGCTCGCGCTGCACCGGACGGGCTCGGACGAACCGGT
>NZ_WWIA01000289.1 GCF_009870065.1 Streptomyces sp. SID5785
CTCGGTTACGAGCGCCCCACCCAACTGCGCGGCGAACGGGCCCGCCTGGTCGGCCTCGTCATACCCGAGCTGCAGAACCCGATCTTCCCCGCCTTCGCCGAGGTGATCGGCGGCGCGCTCGCCCAGCGCGGGCTCACCCCGGTGCTCTGCACCCAGACCCGGGGCGGCGTCGCCGAGTCGGACTACGTCGAACTCCTGCTCCAGCAGCAGGTGTCCGGAGTCGTCTTCGCCGGCGGGCTCTTCGCCCAGGCCGACGCCCCGCACGAGCACTACCACCGGCTCGCCGACCGCAAGATCCCGGTCGTGCTGGTCAACGCGATGATCGACGGCCTCGACTTCCCGTGCGTCGCCTGCGACGACACCGTCGCCGTCGAGCAGGCCTGGCGGCACCTCGCCTCGCTCGGCCACCGGCGCATCGGGCTCGTGCTGGGCCCGCGCGACCACGCCCCCTCACGCCGCAAGCTGGCCGCCGCCGGGGTCGTCGCCCGCTCGCTCGGCACCGATCCCGCCGACATCCGCGTCGAGCGGTCGATCTTCTCCCTGGAGGGCGGCCAGGCCGCGGCCGGCCGGCTCCTCGACCACGGCGTCACCGGCATCGTGTGCGCCAGCGACCCGCTCGCCCTGGGCGCGATCAGGGCCGCCCGCCGCCGCGGCCTCTCGGTCCCCCGCGACCTGTCGGTGGTCGGCTTCGACGACTCGTCGTTCATGACCTGCACCGAGCCCCCGCTCTCCACGGTGCGCCAGCCGATCGAGGCGATGGGCCGCGCCGCGGTGGACCTGCTGTGCGCCCAGATCCAGGGCGGCCGCCGGCACCCGGGCGAGCTGCTCTTCGAGCCCGAGCTGGTGGTGCGGGGCTCCACCGCCCCGCCGGCCCGCGCCTGACCGACTTGCTGCGCAACGGGTGCCCCACGCCGGTCCGGCGCCGATACTGGCGAGGCCACTCCCGTTCCCTTCGGAGGTACCCGTGCGCATGCTCATCAACGTCCCCGAGACCGTCGTCGCCGACGCGCTGCGCGGCATGGCGGCCGCCCATCCCGAGCTGACCGTGGACGTCGAGAACCGGGTGATCGTGCGGGGCGACGCGCCCGTGGCCGGGAAGGTCGCCCTGGTGTCGGGCGGCGGCTCCGGGCACGAGCCGCTGCACGGCGGGTTCGTCGGGCCCGGGATGCTCACGGCGGCCTGCCCCGGCGAGGTGTTCACCTCCCCCGTCCCCGACCAGATGGTGCGGGCGGCCGCCGCCGTGGACAGCGGCGCGGGCGTGCTGTTCATCGTGAAGAACTACACCGGCGACGTGCTCAACTTCGACATGGCGGCCGAACTCGCCGAGGACGAGGGCATCCAGGTGGCCAAGGTGCTGGTCGACGACGACGTCGCGGTGACCGACAGCCTGTACACGGCCGGCCGCCGCGGCACCGGCGCCACCCTCTTCGTCGAGAAGATCGCGGGCGCGGCGGCCGAGGAGGGGCAGCCGCTGGAGCGGGTCGAGGCGCTGGCCCGCCGGGTCAACGCCTCGGCGCGCAGCTTCGGCGTCGCGCTGAGCGCCTGCAGCACACCCGCCAAGGGCTCGCCGACCTTCGACCTGCCGCCCGGGGAGCTGGAGTTGGGCGTCGGCATCCACGGCGAGCCCGGCCGCGAGCGGCGGGCCATGATGACGTCCGGGGAGATCGCCGACTTCGCCGTGAACGCGGTCCTGGAGGACCTGAACCCGTCGAACCCGGTGCTCGCGCTGGTGAACGGGATGGGCGCGACCCCGCTGCTCGAGCTGTACGGGTTCAACGCCGAGGTGCAGCGCGTGCTGACGGAGCGCGGCGTCGCGGTGGCCCGCACACTCGTCGGGAACTACGTCACGTCGCTCGACATGGCCGGTGCCTCCGTCACCCTGTGCGAGGTGGACGAGGAGCTGCTGCGGCTGTGGGACGCGCCGGTGGAGACGGCGGGGCTGCGCTGGGGCCGCTGAGGGGCACCCTGGATCCCGTACGCACCTCTCACCGAAGGAGACCACGTGCTCGACGCCGACTTCTTCCGGCGCTGGATGACCGCGACCGGAGCGGCCGTGGACCGCGAGGCGGACCGCCTCACCGCGCTCGACTCACCGATCGGCGACGCGGACCACGGCAGCAATCTGCGGCGCGGTTTCACCGCCGTGCGGACCGTCCTCGACAAGGAGGCGCCGGACACCCCGGGGGCCGTGCTCACGCTCTGCGGGCGGCAGTTGATCTCGACCGTGGGCGGCGCGTCGGGGCCGCTGTACGGGACGCTGCTGCGCCGCACCGGCAAGGCGCTCGGGGACGCCGCGGAGGTGACCGAGGCCGAGCTGGCCGCGGCCCTGCGCACGGGCGTGGACGCGGTCGCGGCGCTCGGCGGCGCGGCGCCGGGCGACAAGACGATGCTCGACGCGCTCGTCCCCGCGGTCGACGCCCTGGCCGACGGCGGCTTCGCGGCGGCCCGCACCGCGGCGGAGCACGGCGCCGAGGCGACGACACCCCTGCAGGCGCGCAAGGGGCGGGCCAGCTATCTCGGCGAGCGCAGCATCGGACACCAGGACCCGGGGGCCACGTCGTCGGCGCTGCTCATCGGCGCGCTGGCCGAGGCCGCCGAGGGGGCCGCGTGAGCGCCGCTCCCGGCGCGGCGGTCGGGGTCGTCCTGGTGTCGCACAGCAAGGAGGTCGCGGCGTCGGTGGCGCAGCTCGCCCAGGGCCTGGCAGGCGGCGGGACGGCCCCGGTGGCCGCGGCGGGCGGTACCCCGGACGGCGGTCTCGGGACGAGCGCGGAGCTGATCTCGGCGGCGGCCGCCGAGGTGGACCGGGGCGCGGGCGTCGCCGTCCTGGTCGATCTCGGCAGCGCCGTGCTCACGGTGAAAGCGCTGCTCGCCGAGGGGGACGAACTCCCGGACGGCACCCGTCTGGTGGACGCCCCGTTCGTCGAGGGCGCGGTCGCCGCCGTGGTCTCGGCGGCGGCGGGCGCGGACCTGGACGCGGTGGTCGCGGCGGCCTCGGAGGCGTACGCGTACCGCAAGGAGTGAGGCTCAGCGCGCGGCGGACCGCACGAGCGTGCGGGCCGCCGCGCGGCCCGCGGTGACGGCGGCCCGGTGGCTCTCCAGCGGCTCGGCCGTGGTCCCGGGGAACAGGATGTAGGTCACCTCCGAGCGGGCGACGCCGCCGCCGATCGGGTCGGGGCTCACGCCGAGGGCGCGGGCGGCCGCGTAGGAGGCCTCGCCGATCAGCTCGGTGGGCCCGGTGTCGCCGACGACGGCGTACACCACGCGGCCGCGGTGGACCAGGGCGGCGACGGTGCCGGCGCGGATGCCGGAGCGGGCGGGCGACCAGATGTCGCTGCTGCCGGGCACGACGATGTAGGGCAGTTGCTCGGCGCTCAACTGCCGCCCGTCGGACTGCTGGAAGGCGGTCGTGTCGGCGAACATCGGATCCGTCTCGGCGTTGCAGCGGCGCCCGGGGCGGCCGTCGCAGTCCACGTCGAGGTCGGACTTCCAGTGCACGACACCGCGGCCGCCGCACACGGTGATGTCGGCCTCCGTCTCGTCGTCGCTGCGGTAACGGCCGTCCGAGATCGGCCGGCAGCCGCGTACCGCGTCGAGCAGTTCGGCGGCGCGCACCTCGCCGTCCGTGCGCGCGGTGGGCGGTCCGGCGGCGCGCACGGGCACCCGGACGGAGGGTTCGCGCTCCGGTACGTCGGGCGGGGCGGCGGAGGCGGAGAGGGACGCGGGGACGAGGAAGACGGCACCGCACGCGGCGGCGAGCGGCAGAAGTCGTGGGCGCACGGACGCGGACCTTCGGTCGGGGACGGCCGGCCCCGGGGTACGGACCGGCGGACACATCACACCAATCTGGGCGAACCGCCCGGACGCGTCCACCGCACGGGGGCCGGACGGGGCGAGGCGGGACGGGACGGGGCCGGACGGGGGCTTGATGAGGACCCGTCAGCCATGCCATACAGGTCTGAACCAATCTCGTTCCTGTCGATCGAGCGGAAGGCACCCCGTGCGACGCGTCCCCCCGTGCACGACGCTCTCCCGGACGACGCTGCCGCGGGCGGCCGGCGTCCTCGCCCTGGTCGCCGCCCTCACGTCCTGCGGTCTGTTCACGGACGACGAGGCCGCGGGCCCCGCCCTGACCGAACCGGTCGGCGTCACCGCGCAGGCCGGCAGCGCCACCTCCGTGCACGTCATGTGGAACCGGCCGGTGAGCACCACGGAGGTCACGCAGTACGAGGTGTACCGGGGCGCCGACCGGGTGCGCCGGCTGTCCGCGACACAGCACATGATCGACGTCACGGGGCTGCGCCCGCGCACCCGTTACGTGTTCACGGTGCGGGCCCGCGGTGCGGACGGCGCGCTGGGCCCCGCGAGCCGCCGGGTCACCGTCACCACTCCGGCCGCGGTCGCCGAGGACCGCGCGGCGCCGTCCCGCCCGTCCGGGCTGCGGGGCAGTGTCTCCGGCACCGGGGCCGTCTCGCTGACGTGGCGGGCCGCGCACGACGACCGGGGCGTCGTCTCGTACGACGTCTACCAGGGCACGACGAAGATCCACAGTGTGGGCGGGAAGGAGACCCGGGCGGTGGTCACGGGGCTGCGTCCGGGCACCGCCTACGCGTTCAGCGTGCGGGCCCGCGACGCGGCGGACAACACGTCGTCCCCGAGCACGACGGTCCGGCTGACGACCGCGCGCGGCAAGGACGGCGGCACGGGTGCGGACGCCACCGCGCCGGGCGACTTCCGCGCCCGCTCCCGCACCTCCGACGGGGCCCACTACATCGACCTGAGCTGGACCCCGCCGCACACCGGCGGCGAGGTCCCGGCCTACCAGGTCTTCGTGGACGGGGCCCAGGCCACCACCGTGATGTGGGGCGCGGACACGCCCGACGCGGCGAAGTACAGCTTCTACATCGGCAAGGAGGCCGGGGAGCGGCACCGGGTGAAGATCCGGGCGCAGCTGCCCGACGGCACGTGGGGCGCGTTCTCCCCGGAGCGCACGGTGACCACGGGCGGCTGAACGCCCGTGGGCCGGACGACGGAACGCGTCACCTGCCCGGATGCCGCCCGCATGCGCCGCGCCCCGTCCGCGGTTTGGCTGGGCGTCAGGCGGCGCGGGCACTTGCCGACTCGGGCGGGGCATCGGACGTACCGCCTCCCGCGGGCGCCGGAGAGCAGGCAGTCATGCGTACCACCTCGATACTCGCTCGCTCGGGACTGACCGTCGCGGCCGCGGCGGCGCTGCCGCTGGCGTTCGCCGCGCCGGCCGCGCACGCGGGCGGCGGGATCGACGTGAGTTCCAGCGGCTCCACGGTCACGGCCCGCACCACGGCCTGCCCGAACGGGGGCAACGGCTCGCTGATGTCGGCGGGTCAGGCGAACTTCGCGCAGGGGCGTCAACAGGCGCTCAGCGCGGGGTCCGCGACCTGGCAGAACGTCAGCGCCGGGACGTACACCGTCGCGATCGTGTGCGCGGACGGCTCGACGGCCGGCACCCGCTCGGTGACGGTGGCGTCCGGCGCGACCATCTCGGCGACGTCCAGCCCGCTCGGCGGCGTCCGCGGCGGTCTGGGCGGAGCGGTGCAGGACTACGGCACGCTCACCCTCGCGGCGGGCGGCGCGCTCGTGGCGGCGGGTCTGGCGGGCGGCGCCTGGTATCTGCGCCGCCGGGGCACGGGACAGCGCACGTAGTCCCCGCGCCCTCGCGCCTTGCGCCGGAGGGGCCGCCGCCCGTCGTGGGCGGCGGCCCCTCCGGCCGCGGTGGCACTCCCTACGGGGTGTCGTCCTGGCCGGGCAGGCCGAGTCGCCGCAGCGTGTCCTCGAGCCAGCCCACCCAGAACGTCTCCAGGTCGATACCGGCCCGCAGCACCGCGTGCCGCAGCCGGTCCGGGGTCGCGTCCTTGCCGGGCGGGAAGTCGCGCTCCTCGATCTCCCGGTAGTTCGCCAGGTTCTCCCGGTGCAGGGCGAGATGACGGTGCAGGTCCTCGGCGACCCCGTCGGTGCCGACCACCGCGGCCGAGCGCAGCCGCAGCAGCAGCGGGTCCCGCAGGGGGCGCGGGTCCTGCGGGGCCGCGGTCCAGCGGGCCAGCTCCGACCGCCCGCGCGGCAGCACCTCGTACTGCTTCTTCTGTCCGCGGGCCGGGCCCTGCGCGGGCAGCGCTCTGATCAGCCCGTCCCGCTCCAGCTTTCCCAGCTCGCGGTAGATCTGCTGGTGCGTCGCCGACCAGAAGTAGCCGATGGACCGGTCGAACCTGCGGGTCAGTTCGAGGCCCGACGACGGCTTCTCCAGGAGGGCCGTGAGGATCGCGTGCGGGAGTGACATGGCGTAAGGGTAGGTGAGGGTTCCCAGGTCGAAGGGTGGTCACGCGGCCGGCGGGCCCGGCCGCGTGACCACCCGGCGGTGGGCCGCGGTCAGAGGGCCGCGGCGGTCTCGGTGCCCTGCTTGATGGCGCGCTTCGCGTCCAGCTCGGCGGCGACGTCGGCCCCGCCGATCAGGTGCGGGGTACGGCCCGCGGCGACGAGGTCGTCGTACAGCGAGCGGTGCGGCTCCTGGCCCGCGCACAGCACGACCGTGTCCACGGGCAGGAGCTGCTGCTCGCCGCCGACGGTGAGGTGCAGTCCGGCGTCGTCGATCCGGTCGTACGTGGCGCCCGCGACCATCGTGACGCCGCGGTGGCGCAGTTCGGTGCGGTGGATCCAGCCGGTGGTCTTGCCGAGTCCGGCGCCGACCTTGGAGGTCTTGCGCTGGACGAGGTGGACCTCGCGCGGCGGCGCGGGCCGCGCGGGCGCCGTGAGGCCACCGCGGTCGGTGTAGTCCATGTCGACGCCCCACAGGCGGAAGTACGTGGCGGGGTCCTGGCTCGCCTTCTCGCCGCCGTCGGTGAGGTACTCGGCGACGTCGAAGCCGATGCCGCCCGCGCCGATCACGGCGACCCGGTCGCCGACGGGCGCGCCGTCGCGGAGCACGTCGAGGTAGGAGACGACGCTCGGGTGGTCGACGCCGTCGATGGCCGGGGTGCGCGGGCTGACGCCGGTGGCGACGACGACCTCGTCGTACCCGGTGAGGGCGTCGGCGGCGACGCGGGTGTTCAACTCGACGGTGACGCCGTGCAGTTCGAGCTGCGTGCGGTAGTAGCGCAGCGTCTCGTCGAACTCCTCCTTGCCGGGGATCCTGCGGGCGACGTTCAGCTGGCCGCCGATCTCGTCCGCCGCGTCGAAGAGGGTGACGGCGTGGCCGCGCTCGGCGGCGGAGACGGCGCAGGCGAGTCCGGCGGGCCCGGCGCCGACCACGGCGACGGTCTTGCGCAGCCGGGTCGGCGCGAGGACCAGCTCGGTCTCGTGGCAGGCGCGGGGGTTGACCAGGCAGGAGGTGATCTTG
>NZ_WWIA01000290.1 GCF_009870065.1 Streptomyces sp. SID5785
GGTGGGTGGGGCCCTCGACCCCGTGCCGGGCGAGCAGTTCCTCCGAGGTCCACACCGGTCGGCCCTGGTGGCCGGTGGCGTCCAGGCAGGCCGTGAGGAGGTCGCGCATGGTGGCGTGGCCGCGCGGCGCCGTCACGTTGAACACCCCGGCGGGCGCCGAGACGGCAAACGCGGCGACGTCGCGCGCGTCGACCGGCTGGATCGGCCGGTCGGGCTCGCGCGGGGCGAGGATCGCGCCGCCGCGCGCGCAGCGCCGCAGCCACCAGGGCAGCCGGCCGCTGTACTCGCCCGGACCGACGATCGCGCCGGGCCGCAGGATCGTGGTGCGGTCGGCGCCGAACGCCTCGGTCACGGCCCGCTCGCAGCCGGCCTTCCGCATCCCCTCCTGCTCGCCCGCGGGCCGCCCCTCGTAGGCCTCGGGGCCGGCGTCCGCCGGGGTGTCGTAGGTCGCCGAGGTCTCGGTGAGCGGGCCGGAGCCCCGGTCCCGGTAGACACCGACGCTCGACACGTAGATGTACCGGTCGGTGACCTCGGCGAGCGCGCGGGCGCCGGCCAGGACGTGCCGGGGGTCGGTGGCGGACGCCGAGGTGTCGATGACGACGTCCCACGGACCGTACCGGGCGAGCCGTTCGAAGTCGTCCGCGCTGGCGCGGTCACCGTGCACCGCGAGGGTCCCCGGCAGATACGGGGTGCTCTGCCCCCGGTTGAAGGTCGTGACCTCGCAGTCGTGCGCGAGGGCGTGGCGGGCAACTGCTCTGCCGAGGAACCAGGTTCCTCCGAGTAGGAGTACGTGCATGGAACGATCCTGCCGGGCGGTGCCGCCCACCACCATCGCCCGTGCGGCGTACGTGACGGGGGTGTGGGGTGATCACCGAAGTGATCAATAGGGTGAACCCACCGGTGGATCAGGTCACTTGCGGCGCACGGACGCCGACTCGCGACGCCGCCGGACAGCATCGGCCCGGGCACACCGCCCCGGACACATCGGCCCGGACCCGCCGCCCCGGACAGACCGACCCGATCCGCTCGTCCCCGCCGCCGGGAACCCCCGAACACACGGTCACCTCGTCACCCACTCAGGAGACCTCCCGCGTGCAGCAACGTTTCGCTGCGCGCCGTTCCTCCTACCGTGGACGACGGTCGTCCCCCGCACCCGCTGACCAGCGGCACTCCGCGGGGGCCGCTCAGCGACGGCCTCGGGCAGACGGGGCCCCGTCCCGAGGGATGCCGATGACCTCCCTGCCTCACCTCTGCACCGCCTGCCCGCACGCCGACCTCACCCACGACCCCCACGACGGCCGCACGGTGGTACGGATCCGCGGCGAGGTGGACATCGCCACCGCCCCGGAGATCCAGCACCTGCTCGACCGCGCCACCGGCGGCGACCGCCCACGCGTCCTACTCGACCTGCGGGCCGTGGACTTCATGGACTGCTCGGGCCTGCGTCTGCTCGTCCGGGCCGACCGGCGCACCCGCGAACGCGGCGGTGAACTGCGCCTGTTCTACCACCAGCCCGCCCTGCGCAAGCTGTTCCGCGTCAGCGGTCTCGCGGAGCGCTTCCGGCCGGCCCTGCCGCTGGAGCAGCGCCCGTGACCCGGGTCCGCCGCCGCGCGGCCCGGCTCACGGCACGTCCTCCTTCCACCGGAAGCGGCCCGGCCCCGCCGCCGCGTACAGGGACCGGCCGCCCGGGCCGTGCGCCCCCAGCTCCGTGGGGAGCGCCACCTCGGGCGGCAGGTCACCGCCCGGCGGCAGCGTCACGTCGAGGAGCAGCCCGTCCAGCGGGCCGCCCACGAGCTCCGCATAGGCACGGCCGGGCTGTGGGCTCGCGTCCTCGTGGTCGGCCCCGTACACCCGGCCCCGCATGAATTCCTGCTCGTCCATACCGTCGAGCCTCGCATCCGGCACTGACAACGCGGCCGGTCAGGACACGATCTGGAGCAGGGCCGTGCCGTCCGCCCCGGCCGCCACCTGGATCACCACGGCGTCCGGCTGCGGGCTCGGCGGGGCGGCGTCCCCGATCCCGCCGCAGGAGTTGCCGCCGCCGTCGGCCCGCACGACGGTGAGACATCCCTGGCCGGGGCCGCTCGCACTGCCCTTCGAGCTGTTGCCGCCGGAGGTGATCGCGTAGGCGACCTTGCCCGGGCCGACCTCTGTCACCGACAGGGTCGCCTTGCCGCGCGGGCCGGGGAACCGCAGCGTCACCGGCGCGGACACGGTGATCTCGCAGTTGCCGTCGGAACAGGCGCCGGTGTCGGTGCCGTCCGCCGCGGAGAAGGCGGGGCCCGGTGTGGACGGCCGGGGGGAGGGCGAGGTCCGGCCGGGTGTCCGTGCCGTCGCGTCCGGGCCGCCCGTGGACGTACGGTGCGCGGCGCCGGCCCCGTCGTCGTCCGTGGCGCCGCCGCAGCCGGTGGTCAGGGCCAGGGCCAGCGCGGCCAGCGCCGCGCCGAGCAGGGCCGGGTGCCTCCGGTGCGGACGGCCGCCCTTCGCGACACCGTCCCTCCGCCCCCTCGCGATCCTGCCCGCGCCCGCGGCCGTGGCCGCAGCCGTCGTCGAGGTCATGGACGTGGTGGTGGTCATGGTGGTGGTCATCGTGCGTCCCCCGGATCGCCCCGCTCCTGCGCTGCTCCGCAGCAGCCTGCCCGTTCGTCGGCGCCACCACTCCCCGCGCGCAAGAGCCCGGGCGGAGTACGCCGCCGCGCGCCCGGACCGGGAGCGGCGCCAGGCTGGAGGGGTGGAGTATCCCGTCGCGGTCGCCCTCGCCGCACCCGCCGAGAACCTGCCCGTGGGGCCCGGCTGGTGGTACGAGCCCGACTTCGAGGGCGAGCCGCTCGTCCTGCACCGCACCGCGCGCACGGTGCGGTGCCAGGCACGCTCCGGCCGGACCGTGACCGGGGTCTGGACGGACCTCGCCGTCGCGGCGCAGGCCGCGCTGCCACCCGGCGTCGTGCTGGACGGCGAGGCGGTGGTGTGGACGGGCGGGCGGCTCGACCTCGAGGCGGCACGGGCACGCGCCCGCTCCACGGCCCGCCGCACCTCGGTGCTCGCCGCCGAGTACCCGGCCTCGTACGCGGTGCGGGACCTTCTGGAGTCCGGCGGTGAGGACCTGCGCGAGCGCCCCTACGCCGAGCGGCGCGCGCTGCTGCTCGACCTGCTGCACGACGTGCCGCCCCCGCTGCAGGCCGTCCCGGCGACCGACGATCCCGAGGTCGCCGGGGTCTGGCTGGAGTCGCTCGGCGCCCAGGGCATCTCCGGCGTCGTCGCCAAGCGGGCCGACAGTCCCTACCGCGCCGGGCCGGTGTGGCAGGTGGTGCGCGGCGGGGGCCGGTTCGACGCCGAGGTCGTCGGGCACACGGGGCCGCCGGAGCGGCCGCAGCGGGCGGCCGTGCGGCTGCCGGACGGCACCCGCGCC
>NZ_WWIA01000291.1 GCF_009870065.1 Streptomyces sp. SID5785
GGGCGCGTCCTTGACGCCGGTGACCTTCTCGGTGAACAGGGTCGGGTCCGCGGTGATGTCGTACGCGTCGACGCTCGTCGCCAGCGCCACACCGCTGCGGTCGGTGATGCCGCCGCGCTCGGCCGCGATGGTGTGGCTGACGTAGCGGTTCAGCTCGGCCTTGGCGGCGTACGCGTTCGCGTCGACGCCCTGCACCTGGAGCAGGCGCACGACGAAGACCAGGAGGACGAGCGTCAGGCCGAGGCTCACCATCCGCAGCCGGGGCCGGGGGCTGCCCAGGCGCAGCGGCGCCGCGCCCTTCGGCCCCGAGGGGCGCGGGCGGCGGACGGGCGGCCGGGACCCGGGGCCCGGCCGGCGCTGCGGGCCGGGGCGTCCGGTGCCCGCGGGGCGCGCGGGTGCGGGCACCCGGCGGCGTGGGGGCTCCCTGTCGGTCATCGCGTCACCTGCCGGAGGTCGAGGGGGCGGGGGCCGTCGGCGTGCCGGCCGGGGTCGTCCTGGGCGACGGTGTGCCGGACGCCCGGGGCGAGGCCTGGGGAGACGCACCGGAGGAGGCCTTCGGGGAGCCCGGCGCAGACCCCGACGGAGAGGCGGACGGGCTCGGCGGCGCGGGGCGGCGCACCGGGGCGGGCGCGGCGGCGGGGCTCGGTGCGCCGCGGACACCCGACGGGGTCAGGAAGGCGGGGTCGCCGCCGGGGACCATGCCGAGCTCGCCGGCGCGGCGCAGCAGGGCGTCGGGCGCCGAGTAGGAGTCGACCTCGCGCTGCAACTGCTGCTCGTCGTCGGTGAGCTCGGTGGTCTGCTTCTTGAGCTTGGTGAGCTTGAACGATCCTTCGTTGAGCGAGGAGTTCAGCACCAGGAGCATGATCAGGCCGCCGCCGAGCAGCAGCACGACCAGCAGGACGAACGGGGTGCGGGCGGCCTGCGCGCCGCCGGACGGGGAGACCGGCAGGAAGCGCGCGAGCCGGGCAGCGCCGCGCCGGGGTCCGCCCCGCGCGGGCGCCCCGCCGGACGAGCCGCCCCGTGC
>NZ_WWIA01000292.1 GCF_009870065.1 Streptomyces sp. SID5785
CCGCCGCGTTGCCCCGCGCCGCGTGGGTCAGGCCCACCGCCAACTGGGCGAGACCCCGCCACAGGCCCTCCTGCTCCGGCGGGCCGGACTTCCACGCGTCCTCGAAGACCTCGTGGGCGTGGAAGGGACGGCCGCCGTCGAGCAGCGTCTGCGCCTCGGCGACCGTCTCCCGCGGGCTGCGGACGACCCCCTCCGGCTGGCGGGCCACGCCGTCGCTGCCGTACGGGAGCGGACGGCCCAGACCGTCCCGCGGCCGGGCGTTGCGTGCCCGGCCCGCCTCGTCCCGGTCCCGGTCACCCTCCTGTGAAGTGCTCATACGCCGATTCTCGCCCACGGTGCCCCGAGACCGTCGAACCGGTTTCAAACCACCCGTGAGCTTGGGGTATTGTTCTGTCTGTCGCCGCCGGAAGGGACCGCCCGGAAGGCAGTGGACATCGGGACGTGGCGCAGCTTGGTAGCGCACTTGACT
>NZ_WWIA01000293.1 GCF_009870065.1 Streptomyces sp. SID5785
TGATGACTCCCTGGAGACCGAGGTCCTTGGGAGCGTCGATCGTGCGGGTCAGCCGCTGCATGGCACCAGGACGCCGACCCAGCTCGTGCGTGTCGAACACGAGAGGATTGCGGTGGTCGAGGTGGGTGTTCAGGGCTGGTCCCGCTTTCGTTCTTCGGAGCTCCTGCCCGATGGCGTTCCGGGCAGCTGTGACCGCACGAGTACGCGCGACCGAAGAGCCAGGATACTGGACCATTCGCTCTCGGCCCAATCCGGTCCCCCGGCCCCCGAAGGGTTCCGGTCAGCGGCCCTGCTCGTACTGCCGCTCGTACTCCCGCACCTGATCCATATTGATCATGCTGGTGTCGAAGAGGCTGGTCTCGTCGAGCACGCCGCCCTGGTCCTGCTGCAGGGGCGGCTGCGCCTGCTGGCCGGGCTGCTGCTGGTAGCCGTACGCGTACTGCTCCTGCTGCACCGCGTACGGATCCTGCTGCTGGTACCCGTACGGGTCCGCCTGCTGCTGGTACCCGGCGTACATGTCCTGCTGACCGTAGCCCTGCTGCTGGTAGGCGTACGGATCCTGCTGCTGTGCGTACGCGGCGACCGGCTGCTGGGCCGGGATCTGCGGCTCCTGGACCTGCGGGGCGCCCGGCTGCGCCACCGGCTCCGCCATCGCGTCCTGCCCGCCGATCTCGGCGAGGCCCGCGAGGTAGTCGGCGTCGCTGGTGTGCGCCTGCGCGCCCCCCTCGCCGTCGAGCGTGAGCCCCCCGAGGTCGTCCTGGGCGATACGGCCGTGCAGCTTCTGCCGGCCCTTGCCGACCGCGTCCAGGGTCTTGGCGAGCACCGCCTCGAAGGCGCCGAGCTTGACGTCCACGTACGCGTCGGCGTCGCGCCGCAGCGTCTCGGGGTCGTGACTGCGCTCCGGGGCGTCCTCGTCCTCGTAGCCCTGCTCGTCCGTGCCGGGGCCGGTGCCGAGCAGCTTCTCGCGGCCCCGGCCGACCGAACCGAGGGTCTTGTTGAGGACGACCTCGAAGTTGGCGAGTTTCGAGTCGACATAGTCGTCGGCCTCGGCGCGGACCTCCTCGGCCTCCTGGCGGGCCTCGGCCAGGATCCGGTCGGCCTCGTCCTGGGAACGGCGGGCGATCTCCGTGTCGGCGATCAGGGTGCCGCGCTCGGCGTGCGCCGTCTCGATGATGCGGTCGGCCTCGGCGCGGGCCTGCTCCACCATCTGCTCGCGCCCGCCGATGAGCTCCTGGGCCTGGGCGAGGGACCCGGGCAGCGCCTGGCGCACCTCTTCGAGCATCGAGAGCAGGTCGGCGCGGTTGACCACGCACGAGGCCGACATGGGCATGGACCGGGCGCTGCCGACCGCGGCGACGATCTCGTCGAGCTTCTTCTGGACGTCCACCTGGTGCTCGCCACTCTCTCGTCTGCTCACACGGATGTGAGGGGTGTTGGAGACGGACGGGACGACTGTATGCCCAACTGCTCGGTGCGTGTCACTTCTTGGGAAGGCGCTCCGTCAGCGCCCGGTGCACCAGCGGCGGGACCAGGTGGGACACGTCACCGCCCCAGGCCGCGACCTCCTTGACGAGCGAGGAGGACAGGAAGCTGTAGGTGGGGTTGGTGGGCACGAAGAGCGTCTCCACGCCCGAGAGGCCGTTGTTCATCTGGGCCATCTGGAGCTCGTAGTCGAAGTCGCTGACGGCGCGCAGCCCCTTGACGATGGCGGGGATGTCGCGCTGCTTGCAGAAGTCGACGAGGAGGCCGTGGAAGGACTCGACCTCCACGTTGCCGAACTCGGCCGTGACCTCGCGGATCAGCTCGATCCGCTCCTCCACGGCGAACAGGCCCTGCTTCGACTGGTTGATCATCACCGCGACGTGCACGACGTCGTAGAGCTTGGAGGCTCGGGCGATGATGTCGAGGTGGCCGTTGGTGATGGGGTCGAACGACCCGGGACAGACTGCGCGGCGCACGGGAAGTCCCTCGCTCTCCGGTCCGGTCATCGTGCGTCGTCGCACGTGAGGGTGGTGTTCAAGGCGGCGCGACCGTACCAAAACGTTCCCTCGCCGTAACGACGGGACCTCAGCCCCTCGAAGCCGTCCGGCCAGCGGAAGTCCCCGCCTCTCGTACTGCGTTCAACGGTGACGAGCGCATCGTCCGTGAGCCAGCCCTGAGTGCGGAGTGTGAGCAGGATCTCCCGAAGATCGTCGTCCGAGACCGCGTACGGCGGGTCGAGAAAGACCAGGTCGTAGGGGGTCCCCGGGGCGGGGCCCGCAACGATCTGCTCCGCTTTGCCGGTACGGGTCTCGGCGCCCGGCAGGCCGATCGCCTTCACGTTCTCCCGGACGGTGCGGGCCGCGCGGGCGTCGGCCTCGACCAGCAGTGCGTGCGCCGCGCCCCGGGACAGCGCCTCCAGGCCGACGGCCCCCGACCCCGCGTACAGGTCGGCGACGCGCGTGCCGTCGAGCGTGCCGAGCAGGGCCTGCCAGGTGGAGAAGAGGCCTTCACGCGCGCGGTCGGAGGTGGGGCGGGTGCCGTTGCCCGGCGGCACGGCCAGGCGGCGTCCGCCGGCGCGCCCGGCGATCACGCGGGTCATCTCGTCCTCGGTCCTTCGGGGATCGGATATCGGGGTCGGCCCCAGTGTCTCAGCCCTTGTCGAGGTACTGCTCCCGCTCCTCGTCCAGGAGGGCGTCGAGTGCGGTGCGCAGCCCGGGCAGGGCGTCCAGCTCCGGGTCGGCGACGACCACCTTCGTGGCCTCCTCGCGCGCCTCGGCGATGATCTCCTCGTCCTCGATCACGGCGAGCATCCGCAGGGACGAGCGGACCCCGGACTGGGCCTGTCCGAGGACGTCGCCCTCGCGGCGCTGCTCCAGGTCGATCCGGGACAGCTCGAAGCCGTCGAGCGTCGAGGCCACGGCTCCCAGCCGGGCGCGCGCCGGTGAGGCCTCGGGCATCTCCGTGACCAGCAGGCACAGCCCCGGCGCGGAGCCCCGGCCGACACGGCCGCGCAGCTGGTGGAGCTGGGAGACGCCGAAGCGGTCGGCGTCCATGATCACCATCGCGGTGGCGTTCGGCACGTTCACCCCCACCTCGATCACCGTCGTGGCGACCAGGACGTCGGTCTCCCCGGCGGCGAAGCGGCGCATCACCGCGTCCTTGTCGTCGGGCTGCATCCGGCCGTGCAGCACCTCGACCCGCAGCCCCTGGAGGGCTCCGCGCGCGAGCTGGTCGGCGATCTCCAGGACGGCGAGCGGCGGCCGCTTCTCCGCCTCGTCCTCGGCGGACTTCCTGGCGGCCTTCCCCTTCCCGGGCTTCTCGTCCTCGTCGTCGCCGATGCGGGGGCAGACCACGTAGGCCTGGTGGCCGTTCCCCACCTCCTCGCGGACGCGCTCCCACGCGCGCGCGAGGAAGTGCGGCTTGTCCGCGGCGGGCACGACATGGCTGGCGATCGGCGAGCGGCCGGCCGGCAGCTGGTCGAGCACCGAGGTCTCCAGGTCGCCGAAGACGGTCATCGCGACCGTGCGCGGGATCGGCGTCGCCGTCATGACGAGAAGGTGCGGCGGCTGCTTGCCCTTGGAGCGCAGGGCGTCACGCTGCTCCACGCCGAAGCGGTGCTGCTCGTCGACGACGACCAGGCCGAGGTCGTGGAACTGGACCTTGTCCTCGATCAGCGCGTGGGTGCCGATGACGATCCCGGCCTCGCCGGTGGTCAGGTCGAGCAGTGCCTTGCGGCGTGCCGCGGCGCCCATGGAACCGGTCAGAAGCACCACCTTGGTGGAGTGCTCGGCGCCGCCGAGCATGCCGCCCTCGGCGAGCTCGCCCATCATCTCGGTGACGGACCGGTGGTGCTGCTGGGCGAGGACCTCCGTGGGCGCGAGCATGGCCGCCTGGCCGCCCGCGTCGACGACGGCGAGCATCGCGCGCAGGGCCACCATCGTCTTGCCGGAGCCCACCTCGCCCTGGAGGAGCCGGTGCATGGGGTGCTCGGTGGCCAGGTCGGCGAAGATCTCGCGGGAGACCTTCTGCTGGCCTTCGGTGAGCGTGAAGGGGAGCTTCGCGTCGAACGCGGTGAGCAGTCCGTCGCTCTTCGGCTCGCGCGCGACGGCGGTCAGCTGGGTGTCCGCGAAGCGGCGCCGGGCGAGGGCGACCTGGAGCACGAACGCCTCGTCCCATTTGAGGCGCGCCCGCGCGTCGGCGATGTCGGCCTTCGTGTGCGGGCGGTGGATCTTCAGGAGCGCCTCGGTGAGCGGCACCAGGCCGCGCCCCTCGCGCAGCGGCTCCGGCAGCGGGTCGAGCGCCTCCTGGGCGCTGGGCAGCACGAGGTCCACCGCCTTGGCGATCTTCCACGACTCCAGCTTGGCGGTGGCCGGGTAGATCGGCAGGAGTGCACCGGCCCAGGATCCGACGGTCTCGGCGGCCTCGTCCGAGGAGTCGGCGCGCAGCAGCTGGTACGCGGGGTGCGCCAGCTGCATCTTGCGGTTGAAGACGCCGACCTTGCCGGCGAACATCGCGCGCGTGCCGGGCAGCAGGTCCTTGTGCGGCTTGTGGATGCCGCGGCCGAAGAAGACCAGCTGGAGCTGGCCGCTGCCGTCGGTGATGGTGACCTCGAGGCGCTGGCCGCTGCCGCCGTTGAACTTCAGGACGCGGGCGGTCGCGACCTGGGCGACGACGGTGACGTGCTCGTCGAGCGGCAGGTCGGCGAGGCGGGTGAGCTCGCCGCGCTCGGCGTATCTGCGCGGATAGTGGTGCAGCAGGTCACCGACGGTGTGCAGGCCTAGGTGCTCGGCCATCACCTTCGCGGTGGCGGGACCGAGCGCTTTCTTGAGCGGTTCTTCGAGCGCGGGCACGAGATCCATTGCACACCACACCACCGACAATCACCGAGTGTCCCGGGCGGGCAGCCTCCCGCTCCGTGCCGTCAGGGGGCCGTGGGAGCCCGCTACTCGACGCCGATGAGGAGGAGCGCGGACTGCCGGCCGCCCCGGTAGACGACGGTGTCGACGGCCAGGTAGGTCTCGCGGACGTGTTGTTCGAGGCTCTCCGCGACGGCGTCCGGTACCTCCTCACCCAGGACCAGCGTGACGAGTTCGCCGCCCGCCGCGAGCATCCGGTCGAGGACGGTGCGCGCGGTCGCCGGGACCTCGCTGCCGATGACGGCCACGTCCCCCTCGATCAGGCCGAGGACGTCCCCGGCCTGGCAGATGCCGGCCATGGTCCACGACTGCCGCTCCGCGACGGCCAGTTCGCCGTAGCGGGTCGCGCCGGCCGCCGAGGTCATCGCGACGACGTCCTCGTCGAAGCGCCGGTCCGGCTCGTGCACGGCGAGCGCGGCGATGCCCTGGACCGCGGACCGCGTCGGGATCAGGGCGACGCGTACGCCCTCCGTGCGGGCCTGCTCGGCCGCCGCGGCGGCGGTGTGGCGCAGCTCCGCGTCGTTGGGCAGGAGCACCACCTCGCGCGCGTGGGCGCGACGGATCGCCTCGACGAGTTCGCCGCTTGCCGGTGGCTCTCCGGGACGGTCCGGGACGGTGGTCGCACCGGCCTCGGCGTAGAGCCCGGCGAGGCCGTCGCCGGGGACGACCGCCACGACGGCCCGCTGGATGCGCTCCCGCAGGGGCGCCGAGCCGCGTCCCGCGTGGGCGTCACCGAGGCCGAAGTGGGTGATGCGGATGCGGTGGGGCCGGCCGGCCTCGACACCGGCCTCGACGGCCGCTCCCGCGTCGTCGACGTGGACGTGCACGTTCCACAGGCCGTCGCCGCCGACGACGACCAGGGAGTCGCCGAGGGCGTCGAGCCGGGTGCGCAGCCGGGCCACGGCCTGGTCGTCCGCCTCCAGGAGGTAGATGACCTCGAAGGCGGGGCCCGCGGTGTCGTGCTCGGCCGGGCAGTCGAGGGGCTCGTCCTGCCCGGCGACCGGGTGCGCGGGTACGGGTGCGCCGCCGTGCCGCGGTGCCGCTTCGCCCGAGACGGCCTGGCTGAGCGCGCCGAGTACGACGACGAGTCCGCGCCCGCCCGCATCGACGACACCG
>NZ_WWIA01000294.1 GCF_009870065.1 Streptomyces sp. SID5785
CTGCCCGAGGCGGGCGACGCCGTCCTCACGCTCCCGCCCCGCCATCTCACCGACCCGGAGACGTACGCGGCCGCCACCGTCATCCCGCCCGACGCTCCCGAGGCCGAGCAGGAGCGGGTGGCCCGGGCCCGCCGCGACCTCGCGGTCGAGGGCTATCTGCGGCTGCGCGAGGACCCGGCGGCGCTCACCGCCTTCCACCGCGCGGCCGCCGCGCTCGTCCGTGACCGGCT
>NZ_WWIA01000295.1 GCF_009870065.1 Streptomyces sp. SID5785
GCCCGGGTTCGGGCACCGGATGGGGCGCCGGCAGCTCGAGCAGTGGCAGGCCGCGATCGACCGGGCCCGGGCGCTGCCCGAGTCCGAGCTGCCGCAGCCCGGCCAGCCGGCGGCCGGTCCGCCCCCTCCGCGCGCGTGGGCGGACAAGGATCCGGCCGCGGCGGCCCGGCTGTCCGCGGCGCGGGCCGGGGTCTCGGCGCTGGCCGAGCAGCTCA
>NZ_WWIA01000028.1 GCF_009870065.1 Streptomyces sp. SID5785
TGCGGCGCGCAGCGCCTGCATTTCAGGGGCGCGGGGAACTGCGCGAGAAGCCCCACCGGAGGGAGCGCCGACGACGGGACCGGGGCCGGGGTTCTAGCGGAGTGTCGTGAGGCCGTGGTCGATGAAGACCGGGACGAGTTCGCCGATGCGGTCGAAGCCGGCGCCGACCGTCTGGCCGAGCGTGTAGCGGTAGTGGATGCCCTCCAGGATCACGGCGAGCTTGAACCAGGCGAACGCCGTGTACCAGGCGATCGAGGAGACGTCGCGCCCCGAGCGCGCGGCGTACCGCTCGATCAGCTCGGCCGGGGCCGGGTGCCCCGCCGCCGTGGCCGTCGTGGAGACCGGCGACTCGGGCAGACCGAGGTCCGTGCTGTACATGACCAGGAGGCCCAGGTCGGTCATCGGGTCGCCGAGCGTCGACATCTCCCAGTCGAGGATCGCCTTGATCCGGTCGACGCCGTCCTCGTCCCGGCGCACCAGGACGTTGTCGAGCCGGTAGTCGCCGTGCACGATCGTGGGGGCGGGGGAGTCGGGCAGCGCGCGCCCGAGCGCGGCCTGGAGCTCGTCGATGCCGGGCAGGTCGCGGTTGCGCGAGGCGTCGAGCTGCTTGCCCCAGCGGCGCAGCTGCCGGTCCAGGAAGCCCTCGGGGCGGCCGAAGTCGCCGAGTCCGACCGCCGCGGGGTCCACCGCGTGCAGGTCGACGAGCGTGTCCACGAGGCCGAGGACCGCGGCCCGGGTCCGCTCCGGGCCGAGCGGGGCGAGCTGCCGGGCGGTCCGGTACGGCGTGCCGTCCACGAACTCCATGACGTAGAAGGGCGCGCCGAGCACCGCGTCGTCCTCGCACAGCAGGACCGGCTCCGGGACGGGGACGTCCGTCGTGTGCAGGGCGGCGATCACCCGGTGCTCGCGCTTCATGTCGTGCGCGGTCGCGAGGACGTGCCCGAGCGGCGGCCGCCGCACCACCCAGCGGGTGGTCCCGTCCCCGACCTCGTAGGTCAGGTTCGAGCGTCCGCCCTCGATGAGCCGCCCGGTGAGCGGGCCCGTGACCAGGCCGGGCCGCACCCGGTCGAGGTGGGTGCGCAGCTGGTCGAGATCCAGGCCTGGGGGGTGACTCATCGGGGTCCTCCGGGGGAGCGGGCGGCAGCGTCGGCACTATCATGCTGACCGGTCGGTATGTCGTCCAGTGCCGCAGACAAACGTGATCGTTCTTACGCTGCCCCCTTCCGCGTCCGGGCGGAAGAGCGCGGTCGCCCGTCAGGTCACCAGCAGCGACGCGAACAGGGCCAGCGCCAGCGTGCACAGCGACGCGAGCAGCGCCCCGCGCACCGACATCAGGGGCGGCGCGGCCTCGTGCCGGGCCAGGCCGGTGATCCGCCGGTGCGCCACGGCCAGGAAGCCCAGCCACACCAGCAGGCACAGCGCGGCGGCCACCCAGCCGACCGGCCCCACGGACCCGCTCAGCGCCGTCCTGCCGGCCAGCACCGCCGCCACGGTGCACGACAGGGTCGTGCGCCGCCATGCCAGCCGGGTCCGGGCCGGCTGGAGTCCCGGATCGCGCGCGGGTGCGTCCGTCACCGCTCAGCCCGCCCAGCCGGCGAGCACCACGACCACCATGGCGACGGCCACCAGCGCGATCACCACGCCGAGCACCGCGGGGAACCGCGACACCGGCAGGTCCTCGCCGCGGCGCATCGCCCGCTCGCACCGCACCCAGTGGCTGACCGCCCGCAGCGAGCACAGCACGCCCGCGGCGAGCAGCGCGAGCGCGAGCCCCACCCGCCAGCCCCAGCGCAGGTCCGGCAGGAACTGGTCCACCGCGAAGCCGCCGCCGATGAGCGCGAGCGCCGTGCGCAGCCAGGCCAGGAAGGTGCGCTCGTTGGCCAGCGAGAAGCGGTAGTCGGGGGTCTCCCCCTCGTCCCTGACCCGCTCCGGGGCGAACCACAGCCGGACGGTGCGCACGAATTCGATCACGGGCCCGACCTTACCGGCGGGTCACGCGAGCCCCCGCAGGCGCTCGTACGCCGCGAGCGAGTCCGGGGTCCACGCCCAGTCGCCGAGCCGCCGCTCCAGCTCCTCCTGCGCCAGGAACGTGTGCCAGGCGACCTCCTCGGCCTGCGGCCGCACCGGCTGTGCGCACACCACCTCGTACACCGCCGACCACCACGAGCGGCCCGCGCCGTCGTCGTACAGGAACCGGAACAGGGGAGTGGGCCGCGGCAGGCCCGAGACGCCGAGCTCCTCCTCCGCCTCGCGCAGCGCCGCCTCGTCGTAGGTCTCGCCGGCGCCGACCACCCCGCCCACGAACATGTCGTACATCCCCGGGAAGACGAGCTTCGTCGTGGTGCGCCGGTGCACGAAGATCCGCCCTTCGGGGTCGCGGGCCAGCACGAACGCGCAGCGGTGCCGCAGCCCGCGCGCGTACGCCTCGCCCCGCGCCACCTGTGCCACGACGCGGTCCTCCGCGTCGACGATGTCGAGGATCTCCTCGGCCGAACGGCCGGATCCGGCGGGGCCGGCAGAACGCGTGTCACTCATGCACCGAGGCTAACGAAGCGCCCTACACCGGGCTGGAGTGCGTGTCCCGGTCCTGCGCCGCCGAGCCCGGCATCGCCGGGTGCAGTCCGAGCAGCACCACGCCCACGACGATCCCGGCCAGCCCCGCCGCCTCCCACGCGAGCGCCCCGGTGTCGGTGCGCAGCCGGTCCCCGAGGAAACCCACCCCGCACGCGATCCCGGCCAGCGGCTGCGCGGCCGTCAGCGCGGGCAGCGACATCCGCAGCGGCGCCGTCTCGAACGCGCTCTGGACCAGGAGCAGGCCCGTCACCCCGAGCAGCAGCACCGCGTACGGCTGCCAGCCCGTGAACAGCTCCGCCCAGCCGCCCGCCCCGAAGCGCTGCCCGCTCACCCGGGTCAGCGCGTCCTGCACGCCGTACAGCAGCCCGGCCGCCACCGCGAGCAGCACCGGCGCCGCGCTCAGCCGGGACCGCTTGGCGAGCGCGGCCAGGAGCAGCGCCCCGCCCACCATCAGGCCGATGATCAGCCAGTGCCGCAGCGGGCCCGCCTCCGCGCCGCCGCCGCGCGGCTGTCCCGCCACGATGAACGCCGTCACGCCGCCCGCGAGCAGCAGCAGCCCGGACCAGCCCTGCCGGCCCAGCGGCTGCCGGGTCTGCCGGCGCGAGAGCACCAGGGCGAAGAGCAGGTTCGTCGCGAGAAGCGGCTCCACGAGCGACACTTCGCCCTTGCCGAGGGCCAGTGCGCCGAGCACCATGCCGCACACCATGAAGCCGATCCCGGCCAGCCAGCGCGGCATCCGCATCAGGTCGAGCAGCAGCCGGGGGGTGAGGAAGTCGCCGAGCGGCGCGTGCCGGGCCGCGTTCTGCTGGAGCACGAAGCCGATTCCCAGGCAGAAGGCCGCGCTCACGGCGAGGACGAGGACGAGAACCGGCACGCTGCGCACCTCGGACTGCGGCTCGACGGATCGCTACCCGCTGACGATAGCGCCCCCGGGGAGCACCCGCCCGGCGGACGCGGCGGTCCCCGGACCGCCCGCGCGGGCGCGATGTACTCGTGTCACCGGTCCAACGTCCCAGCTCGTGGGACCGGTTGAAAGATCTGGCGGGTGAACTCGACGGAAACTGCGACGAGTTGGTGAAGTCCGTCACCCGGCCGCCCTTGACGCGGAGCACTCCGTACCGGTTTGCTGTGCGTGATCATCCGACCTCCATACTGAACAGTCGCAGAGGAACCGCCGCGGTGTCCCCACCCCCGCCCCCGCTCGGCCGCCCTCGCAAGAAGGCCGCGCACTCCTTCGACCCCGCGCTCGACGACGCGCCGCTCGTGGCCGCGCGCGCCGCACTCGCGCAGGGTCGCTGGACCGAGGCCAGGGCGCTGCTCGCCGACACCGGGGACGACTGGGACCGCCGCGGGCACCGGATCACCGTCCTCGCCCAGGAGCCCACCGCGACGGCCTGGGTCCGCGACTGGCAGCTCGCCGAGCCCGAGTCCACCGACGCCCCCGTGCTGCTCGCCTGCGCCGGCGTCCAGCGCGCGCTGGACGGCAAGGCCCGCGCCGACAAGGTCCGCGCCGCCTGCCGCGCCGCCGCGACCCTGGTGCCCGCCGATCCGACCCCCTGGCTGGGACTGCTGCTCCTGGAGCGGAAGTTGGGCCGCGAGGAGGACGTCGTGCAGATCTTCGACGAGATCCGCCACCGGTACCCAGGACACCACCACGCCCACCACCTGATGGTGGCGCGGCTCGCCGAGCGGCGCGCCGCCGCGGGCCAGGACCCGCTGCACGAGGTCTACGACTTCGCCGCCTGGGCCGCCGAGCAGGCGCCGCCCGCCTCGCCGCTGGCCGTGCTCCCGGTCGTCGCCCACGCCGAGCGCTACCGCGTCCTCGCGCGGGTGGGCAGCGAGCCCGCCGACCCCAAGGCGTCCGGCCACTGGACCGGCCGCCGGGCCCGGCTCGTCATGAAGGCCGCCTTCGACTGGTGGCTGGAGTGGGGCGAGGCGCCCGGCCGCACCGGTGCCGACCATCCGCGCGGCCGCGTCGATCTCAACTTCCTCGCGCACGCGAAGTACTGCGAGGGCCGCCCCGCCGAGGCGGCCGTCCTGTTCCACCGCATCGGCCAGCACGTCACCCCGGAGCCCTGGTCGTACCCCGACCGGGAGCCGTACGAAGCGTTCCGTGCCGCGCGCAGCGCCGCGCTCGGCACGGCATAGGTGTCGACCATGACAAACCGTGAAGGGACGAAACCCCCGATGACCACGAGCGACAGAGCGGCCGAGACCACGGCCGAGTCGGGCATATCCACGTTCAAGGGCGAGGAGAGCGCCCTGCGGGCCGGGCGGCTCGGCACGGCGGGGCTGCTGCTCTCGGTGCTCGCCGCGACCGGCCCCCTGATGGTCGTCGCCGGTGTCATGCCCACGACGTTCGCGGTGATGGGCGTCGTCGGCATGCCGCTGCTCTTCCTCATCCTCGGCGCCGTCCTGCTGCTGTTCAGCGTCGGCTACGCCGAGATGAGCCGCCACGTCCACAACGCCGGTGCCTTCTACGCGTACATCTCGCGGGGGCTCGGCCCGACCGCGGGCGCCGCCGCGGCCCTCGTCGCGCTCGTCGCGTACAGCGTCCTGCAGGTCGGCATCTTCGGCATGTTCGGCTTCGAGGTCGCGGGGCTCGCCCAGCAGTACCTCGACCTGGAGATCGCCTGGTGGATCCCGGCGCTGCTCGCGGTCCTCGCCGTCGCCGTGCTCGGTCTGCTCAAGATCGACGTCAACGCCAAGGTCCTCGGCGTGCTGCTGCTCCTCGAGGTCGCGGTCGTCGTCGTGTTCGACATCGCCGCCATCGGCGACCCGGCGAGCCAGGGTCTGTCCCTGCACGCGTTCAACCCCGAGACGCTCTCGGGCGTCGGCCTCGGCACCGCGCTGTGCTTCTGCATCGCCGCGTTCACGGGCTTCGAGCAGGCCCCGGTCTACGCCGAGGAGACCAGCCGCCCGCACATCCTCGTCCCCCGCGTCATGTTCCTGGCCGTCGCCGGCGTCGCCGTGTTCTTCGCGATCAGCTCCTGGGCGCTCACCGTCGCCACCGGCCCCGCCGCCATCGTCGGCCAGGCCCAGAAGCAGTCCGCGGGCCTGCTGTTCGGCCTCACCGGGGACCGGCTCGGCGGCACCTTCACGGACATCGTCCACGTGCTCTTCGTGACCGGGATGTTCGCGGCGCTGCTCAGCTTCCACAACGTGGTCGCCCGGTACGCGTTCGCGATGGGCCGCGAGGGCCTGCTGCCCGCCACCTTCGGTCGGACCAACAGCGCGAGCGGCGCCCCCGGCGCAGGATCGCTCCTCCAGTCGGCCGTCTCGCTGATCGTCGTCATCGTCTTCGCCGTCACCGACTCCGGCGCCGCGGGCGACCCGACCGCGCCCGTCCTGCACCTGTTCACCTGGGGCGGCAACGTGGGCGCGCTCGGCGTCATCCTGCTGATGGCCACCGCCTCCCTCGCCGTCATCGTCTTCTTCGTGCGGCGCGGCGCGGCCGGCGCCCAGGTCTGGCGGCTGGTCTCCTCCGCTGTCGCGGGCCTCGCCCTGCTCGTGATCGCCGGATACACGATCAAGGACTTCGACGTGCTCGTCGGCTCCGGCCCGGACTCGGCGCTGAACTGGATCCTGCCCGGCGTCATCGCCCTCGCGGCCCTCGCCGGCATCGCGTACAGCCTGCTGCTCCGCTCCCGCAACCCCGAGGCGCACGCCCGGATCGGGCTCGGCAACGAGGCCTTCCAGCTGGAGAAGCGGGCCGGCTGACGCCCCGCCCGCGCGGCGGCGGACCGGACATGACGAAACGCTGACGGACACCGTCCGGGTCTGGTCCCCGCCCGGCCGCGGTGTTCGAATCGGAGCGTGACAGACCACCCCGGACCGCCGCCCGCACCCGAAGACGGCACTGACGGCACTGACGGCACTGACGGCACCGCCGGCGCCCCCGTCGGCCGCAGGCTGATCCTCGGCACGGCCGCCGCGGGCGCCCTGGGCGTCCTCTTCGCGGCCCCGCTCCAGCGGGCCCTGGAAGGGCTCACGTCGAAGGACCCGACCGGAGTGAGCGGCCTGCTGCCCAACGGCGGCGGGTTCCGCTACTACTCGGTCGCCGCGTCCGTGCCGCACCGCTCCGCCGCCGACTACCGCCTCACGGTCGACGGCCTGGTCGAACGCCCGGCGCGCTACACGCTCCCCGACCTGCGGGCCCTGCCGCAGACCCGCCTGGTCCGTGACGTCCAGTGCGTCACCGGCTGGCGCGTGCCCGGCACACCGTTCGAGGGCGTCCGGCTCTCGCACCTCCTGGACGCGGCGGGCGTCCGCCCCGGTGCCGGCGCCGTCCGGCTGACCTGCTTCGACGGCACGTACACCGAGAGCCTCACGCTGCGCCAGGCCCGCCGCGACGACGTGCTCGTGGCCCTGCGCATGCGCGACGCGGACCTCGGCCACGCCCACGGCGGACCGGTCCGGCTCTACGTCGCCCCGATGTACTTCTACAAGTCGGCCAAGTGGCTGTCGGGCATCACCGTCACCGAGAAGGTGCGCCCGGGCTACTGGGAGGAACGCGGCTACGACGTCGACGGCTGGGTCGGCCGGTCGAACGGGCGGGACGATGCGCCGACCGTCTGAGCCGGAACCCGGCGGCCGCGTGCGCCGGTTCAGCCGCGGCGAGCGGCTGGTGCACCGGGCGACCGCCGCCCTGATGGCCGTCTGCGTCGCCGCCGCGGCCTGCCTCTACCTCCCGCAGCTCGCCGAACTCGTCGGCCGCCGCGCCCTCGTCGTCACCGTGCACGAGTGGAGCGGACTGCTGCTGCCCGTCCCGTTCCTGCTCGGGCTCGCCTCCCGCGCCTTCCGTGCCGACCTGCGCCTGCTCAACCGCTTCGGGCCGCACGACCGGGACTGGCTGCGCGCCGTGCTCACCCGGCGCCCGGGGCGGCGGGCCGGGAAGTTCAACGCGGGCCAGAAGCTGTGGGCGTCCTGGCTCGCGGGCGCGGTGCTCGTCATGCTCGGCACCGGTCTGCTGATGTGGTTCACGCACCTGGCCCCGCTGGCCTGGCGCACCGGCAGCACCTTCGTGCACGACTGGCTGGCTCTCGCGCTCGCCGTCGTGATCGCCGGGCATGTCGGCATGGCGGTCGGCGACCCCGAGGCCCGGCGCGGCATGCGCACGGGGCTGGTGCGCCGCGACTGGGCCCGGCGGGAGCACGGCGAGTGGCTGCCGTGACACGCCCTAGGCCCTGTCCTCCAAGCCGCTCGGGGCCCCGGGGGCGAAGTCGAGCAGGACCTTGCACGACACCGCCCGGTCCGCCGCGAGCGCGAAGGCCCGCTCGGCCTCGGTGACCGGAAGGACGGCACTGACCAGGCCGGCGAGCTCCGGGCGCCGCGCCAGCAGCTCCAGGGCCGTGTCGAACTCGGTGTCGAAGCGGAAGGAGCCGCGCAGCTCGATCTCCCGGCTCACCACCAGGTTCCCCGCGAAGGGGCTGGGCCCCGGCGGCAGCATCCCCAGCTGCACGACGACCCCGCCCCGGCGCACCCGGTGCAGACAGGCGTCGAGCCCGGCCGAGACCCCGGACGCCTCGACCGCGACGTCGACCTCCTGCGGCCACCCGGCACCGGCCGGGTCGTCCGCCCGGACGAGCGCGTCGGCTCCCGCGACGGACGCGAACTCCAGTGCCCTGGGCAGCAGGTCCGACACCGTCACCCGGGCCGCGCCCGCCGCCCTGGCCGCCGCGACGACCAGACAGCCGATCGGCCCCGCACCCGTCACCAGCACGTGCCGCCCCGCGACGTCGCCCGCTCTGCGCACGGCGTGCAGGGCCACCGCGAGGGGTTCGGCGAGCGCGGCGCGCGGCAGCGGGAGCGCGGGCGGCAGCGGGCGGACCTGCGCGGCGGGCACGGCGAGCGCGGCCGCGAAGCCGCCCTGGACGTGCGGGTGCCGGGCGGCGCTGCCCAGATAGCGGGTGTCACGGCAGACGTGGCGCCGCCCCGAGCGGCACTCGGGGCAGTTCCCGCACGGGGTCGCCGGATGCACCGCGACCGGCGTGCCGGCCGCCGGGGCGGACGTACCCGGACCGTGTCCTGCGACGGTGCCCACGACCTCGTGGCCGAGGACCATCGGCTCCTTCAGCCGGAAGTCGCCGACTCCGCCGTGCCGCCAGTAGTGCAGATCGGAGCCGCACACCCCGCCGTAGCGGACCGCGACCAGGACCTCGCCCGGTCCGGGCTCCGGGGTGGGCAACCGGTCGACCCGCAGGTCGCCGGCGCCGTGGATCACGCAGCCGAGCATCGATGGGCCCCTCTCACAGCACGCTGGTCATGCCGCCGTCGACGTAGAGGATCTGCCCGCCGACGAAGTCCGACGCGGGCGAGGCGAGGAAGAGCAGGGCGCCGACCAGGTCCTCGGTGCGGCCCCAGCGGCCGGCGGGGGTCCGGCCGCGCACCCAGGACGAGAACGTCTCGTCCTCGACGAGCGGCCGGGTCAGCTCGGTCTCGATGTAGCCCGGGCCCAGGCCGTTGACCTGGACGCCCGCGGGCCCCCAGTCGGCGCACATGCCCTTGGTGAGCATCTTCAGGGCGCCCTTCGTGGCCGCGTACGGGCCGATGCCCGGCCGGACCACCTCGCTCTGCAGCGAGCAGACGTTGACGATCTTGCCGCGGCCGCGCGCCACCATGCCGCGCGCGGCCTCCCGGCCCACCAGGAAGGCGCTGGTCAGATTGGTGTCCAGGATCCGGTGCCAGTCCGGTTCGGCGAACTCCAGGAGCGGGGCGCGCAGTTGCATGCCCGCGTTGTTGACCAGGATGTCCAGCGGGCCGACCCGCTCCTCGGCCTCGGCGATCCCCGCGGCCACACTGGCGCCGTCGGTGACGTCGAACGCCGCCGTGTGCACGGCGCCGCCGAGCTCCTCGGCCGCCCGTGCGAGCCGGCCGGGGTCCCGGCCGTTCAGGACGACCGTGCAGCCCGCCTCCAGGAGCCCGCGGGCCAGCGCGAGACCGATCCCGCGGCTGGACCCGGTGACCAGCGCCGTGCGGCCGCTGATGTCGAACAGGGGGTGACTCATCGACGTACCTCCGTGGGCGGGTGCCCGGCCGTCCGGTGCGCTGCGGCCGGGCCACGGTCCGACAGTGCCCTAGATGATCACGGACAACAGCAGCACCAGGCCGCCCGCGACCACGGAGATGATCGTCTCCATGACCGACCAGGTCTTGACCGTCTGGCCGACGCTGAGCCCGAAGTACTCCTTGACCAGCCAGAACCCGGCGTCGTTGACGTGGCTGAAGAACAGCGAGCCCGCGCCGATCGCCAGCACCAGGAGCGCCGTGTGGGTGTCCGTCATGCCCGCCGCGAGCGGGGCGACGAGACCCGCCGCCGACACGGTCGCGACCGTCGCCGAACCCGTCGCGAGCCGGATGACGACCGCGATCAGCCAGGCGAGCAGCAGCGTCGGGATCGACCAGTCCTCCGAGATGTCCAGGACCATCTGTCCCACACCGGAGTCGATGAGGGTCTGCTTGAAGCCGCCGCCCGCGCCGACGATGAGGAGCACGCCCGCGATCGGGGCGAGCGAGCGCTCGGTCGTCGCCTGCAGCCTGCCCTTGGTGAAGCCCGCCGGGCGGCCCAGGGTGAACATGCCCACGATGACCGCCGCGAGCAGGGCGATCAGCGGCGAGCCGATCACGTCGAAGACGCGCTGCACGGTGTGCTCGGGGTCGTCCACGATGATGTCGACGAGCGCCTTGGAGAGCATCATCGCGACGGGCAGCAGGATGGTGGCGACGGAGGCGCCGAAGGTGGGACGGCTCTCCAGCTCGTCCGAGGCGCGCGCCGGGATCATCTTCTCGGGCGCGGGGACGTCCACCCACTTCGCGGCGTACTTGGAGAACACCGGACCGGCGATGATCACGGTCGGGATCGCGACGAGGACGCCGAGCGCCAGGGTGATGCCCAGGTTGGCCTTGACCGCGTCGATCGCGACGAGCGGGCCGGGGTGCGGCGGGATCAGGCCGTGCATGACGGACAGTCCGGCGAGCGCCGGGATGCCGATGCGCATCAGCGAGTAGTTGCCGCGCTTGGCGACCATCAGGACGACCGGGATCAGCAGCACGATGCCGACCTCGAAGAACAGCGGCAGACCGATGATCGAGGCGATGAGGACCATCGCCCACGGCATCGCCCGGCCGCCGGACTTCCCGGCCCTGGCGAGGATCGTGTCGACGATCTGGTCGGCGCCGCCGGAGTCGGCGAGCAGCTTGCCGAGGATCGCGCCGAGCGCGATCAGGACGCCGACACCGGCGACGGTCGAGCCGAGGCCCGCGCTGAAGCTGGTGATCACCTTGTCGAGCGGTGCGCCCGCGATCGCGCCGAGCGCGAGCGAGCCGACCGTCAGGGCGAGGAAGGCGTGCAGCTTGAACTTCGTGATGAGCAGGACGATGACGGCGATGCCCGCGAGGACGGCGATCCCGAGCTGGGCGTGGCCCGCGGACGTGATCGGCTCGACGGCGTCCGCTGCCAGCATCTCGACGCTGAGACTGGTCACGGTCTGATCCCTTGTACGAGGAGGGGAGGGGGACGGGTTCTCGGTGGGCTACGCGGGGTCGAGCGCGGTCAGGGCCTGGACGGCCCGGTCCGTGATCTCGTCCGGCGTGCCCGACACATCGACGGCGACGCCCGCCTCGTCAGCCTCCAGCGGCTGGAGCGTGGCGAACTGCGAGTCCAGCAGGCTCGTCGGCATGAAGTGGCCCTCGCGGTGGCTCATCCGGTCGAGGATGAGCTCCCGGCTGCCGGTGAGGTGCAGGAAGACGGCGTCCGGGGCCTCGGAGCGCAGCAGGTCCCGGTAGTCCCGCTTGAGCGCGGAGCTGGAGACGACCCCGCCGAGTCCGGCACGGCTGTGCGCCCACCGGCCGATGGCCTCGAGCCACGGGCGGCGGTCGCTGTCGTCCAGGGGGGTCCCGGCCGTCATCTTGTCGATGTTGGCCTGGGGGTGGAAGTCGTCGCCCTCGGCGTACGGAACGCCGAGCCGCTCGGCGAGCAGGGGACCGATCGTCGTCTTGCCGGTGCCTGCCACGCCCATGACCACGACGACGTGGGGGGTGCTCATCGCTGCCTCGCTGTCTTCATCGCTGTCTTCGTCGACATCGCTGTGCCACGTCACTGAAACCCAATAGGTCTGACTAATTCAAGAGCCTGTGACATAAAAGTCAGACTATTTATTCCGTGTGACCGGCGACATGACCGACGGCGTGATCGGACGTCCCACCGCCCCGGGGTCCGCGTCGTGACGGCCCGTCCCGCCTCGTACCCTTTCGACATGACCACAAAGGACCGGGGCCTGCACGCCCGCGTACTCGACAGCCTCGGTCCCGCCATCACCGCGGGGGAGTACCCCGCCGGCAGCGTCCTGCGCACCGACGAGCTGGCCCAGCGCTACGAGGTGTCGCGCTCGGTCATGCGCGAGGCCGTGCGGGTCCTGGAGTCCATGCACCTCGTCGCCTCCCGGCGCCGGGTCGGCGTCACCGTGCTGCCCGACGCGGAGTGGAACGTCTACGACCCCGAGGTCATCCGCTGGCGGCTCGCCGGTGCCGACCGGCCGCGCCAGCTGCGCTCCCTCACGGTCCTGCGCTCGGCGGTCGAACCGGTCGCGGCCGGACTCGCCGCCCGGTACGCGACGCCCGAACAGTGCGCCGCGCTCACCGAGTGCGCCCTCGGCATGGTCGCCACGTCGCGCGGCCAGCAGCTCGAGGCGTACCTCGTGCACGACGTCGAGTTCCACCGGATCGTGCTCAACGCGTCCGGCAACGAGATGTTCGCGCACCTCGGCGACCTGGTCGCCGAGGTCCTGGCGGGCCGCACCCACCACCAGGTCATGTTCGAGGACCCCGACCCGGCCGCCGTCACGCTGCACGTGCACGTCGCGGAGGCCGTCCGGGAGGGGGACGCGCAGCGCGCCGAGGCCCTCACACGGGAGATCGCGGTGGGCGCGCTGCACGAGCTGGACATCCTCGCGCCCTGACCCGGCCCGCCTGTGGGCTAATCGATGAAGTCGCCGTCCACGTACACCCACGCCCCGTCCACCCGCTCGAACCGGCTGCGCTCGTGCAGCGACCCGGACCGCCCGCCGTCCCGGTACCGGGCCCGGTAGGTCACCGTCCCGCGCCGGTGGAACGCCGAGCCGTCCTCGGCCCCGAGCACCTCGAGCCCCACCCAGGTCAGCCCCGGGTCGAACGCGACGCCGGGCGGGCGGGTGTCCGGGTGCCAGGTGCGCAGCAGGTACGCCGCGTCCTCGCGGACGAACGCCGCGTACCGCGACCGCATCAGCGCCTCGGCCGTGGGCGCGGCCGCCGTGCCCGCGTGGAAGCGGCCGCAGCAGTCCTCGTACGCGGCGGGCAGACCGCAGGGGCAGGAGGTGGGGGTGGGGCGTGCCATGCGGCGACTCTACCCAGCGCCTCCCGCCCTCAGCGCGTGACGGTCAGGGCCGCCCCCTGCGTCCGGTCCGCGGCGGGGCCCGTCTCCACGGACAACTCGCCGGGCTCCACGACCGGTTCGAGGTCCCGGCCGACCGACGCGAGCGTCCCGGCGCCCACCTCGAACACCACCTCGCGGCGCTCGCCCGGCGCCAGATCCACCCGGGCGAAGCCGCGCAGCTCGCGCACCCGCGGCCACGACGAACCGCCCGACACCCGCCGCACGTACAGCTGCACCGTCTCGCGCACCGCCGCCCCGCCCGTGTGCGTCACGGTCACGGTGCAGCGCAGCGCGGGGTTCTCGGCGGACACCGAGGAGCGGTCGAGGCGGGGCGGGCCGTACGCGACCGTCCCGTAGCCCAGCCCGTGCCCGAACGCGTACCGGGGCGTCGCCGGCTGGTCCGCGTAACCGCGGTAGCCGTGGTCCTTGCCGTTGTAGAAGACCGGCAGCTGGGCCGCCGAGCGGGGCACCGAGACCGGGAGCCGTCCGGCCGGCGCCGCGCGGCCGAACAGCACGTCGGCCACGGCCCGGCCGCCCCACGGCCCCGGGTACCACGCGCACAGCACGGCGGCCGCCCGGTCGAACCGCTCCGGCAGCGCGTGCGGCCGGCCCTGCACCAGGACCACCACGACCGGCACCCCGGTGGCCAGCACCGCGTCGAACAGCGCCGTCTGCCCCGCCGGCAGCGCCAGGTCCGCCAGGTCGACGCCCTCGCCGCAGGTCATGCCCGCCGGGGTGCCGGACGTGACGACCGCCGCGCCGTTCGCCGCGAAGCGGGTGTCCTCCTCCCGGGCGCTCGACCCGCCGAGCACGAGCACCGCCACGTCCGCCGCCCCCGCCAGGGCGGCCGCCGCGTCGATCCCCGACCGGTCGGCTCCGACCAGCTCGGCGCCCCGCGCGTACGTCACCTCGCGGCCGGCGCCGGCCGCGCCGCGGATCCCGTCGAGGACCGTCACCCCCGTGCCGGGCCGCTGCGGCGCCGTGTAGTCGCCGATCTGCTGGGGCACCGAGTCGGCGTTCGGGCCGAGCACCGCGATCCGCCGCGCCGCGGGCCCGAGCGGCAGCGTCCGCCCGTCGTGCGCCACCAGCGTCGTCGCGGCGCGCGCCAGCCGCAGGCTCAGGTCCGGCAGGTCCGGCGCGTCGCCCACCGGCCCGGCGCCGCTCACGTAGGGCCGCTCGAACAGACCCAGCCGGAACTTCAGCGTCAGCACCCGCGCCACCGCCGCGTCCAGCGCCGCCTCCTCGACCAGGCCGCGCTCCACGGCCTCGCCCAACCGCGGGAACACCGCGTCCCACAGGCTCAGATCGGTGCCCGCCGACAGCGCCGCCGCGGCCGCCGCGGGCGGATCGCCCGCGAGCCGCACCAGCCGGTCCAGGGCGCCGCCGTCCGCCATCACGATCCCGTCGAAACGCCAGCGCTCCCGCAGCAGTGTGGTCAGCAGGTACGGGTTCGCCGCGCAGGGCAGCCCGTCGAACTCGTTGTACGCGGCCATCACCCCGGCGGCGCCCGCGCGCACCCCCGCACGGGCCGCCGCGAGATGGATCTCGTGCAGCTCGCGTGCCCCGAGCTCGGTGGCCGCGCTGTTGCGCCCGCCGACCGTCGCACCCTGCCCGGCGAAGTGCTTGAGCACGACGCCGACGCCCCGGGACCGCATCCCGCGCACCAAGGCCTCCGTGAACCGGGCCGCCAGGTACGGGTCCTCGCCGAAGCACTCCTCGGCGCGGCCCCAGCGCGGATCGCGCACCAGGTCGAGCGCGGAGACCAGCGCCACATGGCCGCCCCGTGCCCGCAGTTCCGCCGCCGCGGCCGCCGCGGCCTCCTCGTACAGGTCCGGGTCCCAGCCCGCACCCACCGCGAGGTTCACCGGCAGGACCGTGCCGTCCAGCGCCTGATGGCCGTGCGGCACCTCCTCGACCAGGAGCACCGGGATGCCCAGCCGGGTCTCCTCGACGACGTGCCGCTGCACCGCGTCCGCCACCCCGGCGGCGTCGGCCGCCGTCACGCCGTCCGCGAAGGTCACCCCCGACCACGGGTCGGCGCGCTGCAGCCCGTACAGCGCGCCCATCCCGTCATGGGCGGCGACCTCGGCGCGGAAGGCGTCGGTGAGCCGGTGGCCGTCGGGTGTGCGCTCGTAGGCGTGCCAGCCGTACAGCCGTTGGTTGACCTGGCCGACCTTCTCGGCGAGCGTCATCCGGGCCAGCAGGTCGGCCACCCGCCGCGGTACCGGCGCGGCCGGATCGCGGTACGGCGGACGCGTCACCGCAGTTCCAGGACGCGCACGCCGAACGCCGCCAGCTTCACCTCGGTGACCGGATCACCCGTGTCCAGGTCGTGCAGCGTGCCGTCGGCGACGGGCCGCACCGTGACCGGCTCGTCGCCCTGGCCGACCAGCCACACGAACCGCCGCCCGTCCGCGTGCACCAGCACGTCCGCGCCCACGAAGGGGCTGTCCACCGTCACCGGCCGCGCCACCCCCGCGACCTCGGCCAGCGCCGCGTACAGCCGGTGCGTCTGCTCCGGGTTGACCCGGGCCGTGCGCGCGGCCATGTGCTCCAGCGGGTACGTGGCCAGCACGGTGCGGCCCTGCCCCGTCTCGTGGCACAGCAGCGCGGGGCGCCCGTGCGCATCCACCGCCACCACGCGCGCGCCGCGCGGCACCACCGGCAGGTACGCCCGGCTGTCCTCGTTGCCCGCCACCGGGAAGCGCAGCGTCTCGCCCGCCCGGATCCCGCCGAAGTCCTCCCGGAACGTCATCTCCAGGACGTCGTCCTCGATCGGCTCCGCGACTCCGTACGTGAGCTGCAGCTCGACCCCGAACAGCCCGTCCAGGTCGTCGAACCACGGGCCGCGGGTGCCCGGGTGCTCGCCCGAGCAGAACGACAGGTACACCGTGGCGCCCTCCTCGGCGCGGCGCTGCAGCGTCCGCCGCGTGCGGGTCGTCAACTGCCGGGTCGCGGGCAGCAGATACAGGTCCACGTCCTCCGCGACGCCGTCCGCCTCCCGGGTCAGGCCCGCCGGCAGATCGGCGGCGCGCGCCGCGACGTACCCCTGGTGCAGGGACGTGAAGATCAGCGGCCGGTCCGCGGGCCGGCTGTAGGGGTAGCCGCGCTCCAGGAACGCGGGCACGACGAACGCCGCCCCGGCGTCCGCACGCCGGCAGCGCGCGAAGTCCACCGCCTCCAGGACCGCGGCGAAGGAGGCCAGCTCCCGCAGCGGCTCCTTGGGCGCGCCGGTGCTGTCGGTGATGCCGAAGTGCATCTCGAACGGGTGGTGGTCGTAGGGCGACCGGTCCCACAGGGCGTCGTAGTCCGTGTTGTTCCAGGCCATCCAGCCCGTGGCACCGCCCAGCAGCGAGTTGTGCAGCGTCTGCCGGTAGTACACGCCGGCGCTCTCGGCCGACACCGTGTCCGTGGACAGGCCGAACTCCTCCAGGACGACCGGCTGCCCGGTCACCGCCGCCAGTTCGCACTCGAACGCGGCGCGCAGGTGCTGGCGCACCCGGTCCGTGTCCGAGCGGTACACGTGCGGGCCCACGAAGTCCACGTACTCGGCGGTCTCGCGCAGCGAGAAGCCGTTGTCCCGGCCCGTCACCTCGATGCCCCACGCGCCGTCGCCGAGCGAGACGGGCTGGGTGGCTCCCGCCGCCCGCACCGCGTTGCACATCGCCTGCGCCCACGCCGTCACGACGTCGCCCGAGGGGGGATCGACCTGGTAGATCCGGCCGTAGCCCGGCATCTCGTTGGTGATCAGCCATCCGGTCACCGCCGGGTGGTCCTTGAACCGGCGCGTCATCTGCCCGGCGAACCAGGCCTGCCGGCCCACCATCCACACGTCCTCGTACAGGTCACGGCCGCCGCGCCAGGCCGGATCCCAGTTCTCGCCGGACATGTGCCCGACGATGAACGTCGGCACGGTGCCCATCCCCGCCTCCCGGTGCGCGTCCAGGAAGTCGGCGAACCGCGCGCACAACTCCTCGTCGATCCGGTGCGGTTCGGGGTGGAAGTCCGGCCAGTAGAAGAACGAGCGCGTCATGTTCAGCCCGTGCGCGCGCAGCACCGCGAGCTCCTCGCGCACCACCGCCGGATCGTAGTCGCGCCACATCAGGGGTCCGCCGGTGCGGGACCAGAAGTTGGCGCCGAGCCAGGGCAGGACGGCGGCGTCGTGGGTCAGGTGGGCGCTGTGGCGTCGCATGGTGGTACGGGTCTCCGTTGCAGAGGGGGCGGTGCACGAGTGCGGGGTGGACAGGTCAGTCGGGGCGGGCGGGGCCGGTGGACTCCCGGACGACCAGGCGCGGCCGGCCGTCGAGCGGTGCGGCGGGCACGTCCTCGCCGCACCGGGCCAGCAGGGTGCGGGCCGCCGCCGCGCCGACCTGCTGCACCTGCTGGTCGACGGTGGTCAGCCGGGGGTGCAGCCAGCGGCCGAGCGGCAGGTTGTCGTAGCCGACGACCGACAGGTCGCCGGGCACGCTCAGCCCGGCGCGCTGCGCGGTGCCGATGCCGCACACCGCCATCGAGTCGTTCGCGTAGACGATCGCGGTCGGCCGGTCGGCCGCTCCGAGCAGCTCACGGGTGACCGCGACGGCCGCGGCCTCCGAGAAGTCGGTGTGCCGTACGGCGGCGGGCGCGAGCCCCGCCGCGCCGAGGCTCTCCTCGAACACGGCGAGCCGCAGCCGGGTGTGCTGGAGCTCCGCGGGCCCGGCCACGTACGCGATCCGGGTGTGCCCGGCGGCGCGCAGATGGCCGACCACCTCCCGGATCCCGGCACCCTGGTCGCCGAGACCGACCACCGGCACCCCGGCGTCCGGGTCCGGTGCGCCGAGCAGCACGGCGGGCAGCCCGAGCCGGGCGGTGAGCGCCGGACGCGGGTCGTCGGCGCGGGCGTCGGTGAGGACCGCGCCGTCCACCCGCTTCTCCGCCGCGAGCCGCTCGTACAGGGCGCTCTCCTCGTCGACGTCCGCGACCAGATGGAGCAGCAGACCGTAGCCGCGGGGCGCCAGTTCGCCCTCTATGCCGGTGATCAGCTCGCTGAAGTGCGGGTCCGCCCCCAGGACGTCGGTCGGCCGGCGCACGACCAGCGCGAGCGTGCGGGTGCGGGCGCTGCGCAGCGCCGACGCCGACGCGCTCGGCGACCAGCCCAGGTCCTCCGCCGCCGCGAGGATCCGCCGCCGTGTCGTCTCCGCGAGCCGTCCCTTGTCGTTGAACGCCTGCGACACCGCCGCCGTCGACACACCTGCCGCCGCGGCCACCGCCTTGATGGTCGGCCGGCCCGCCGCCCGTCGTGCTCGCGTCCCGCTCACATCTTCACCGCCCCGCTCACCAGTGCCTGTTGCATCCGCTTCTGCAGCACCGTATAGACCACCCACACCGGGATCAGCGTGAGTACGGTGCCTGCGGTGAGGACGCCGTAGTCCGTGCCGGTGATGGCCTTCAGGGTCGGCAGCGCCACCTGCACGGTGCGCTGGGCCGGGTCGGGGCCGATGATCACGAGCGAGTACAGGTACTCGTTCCAGAACGTCAGGAAGTTCAGGAGCAGGACGGTCGCGATGCCGGGCAGGCACATGGGCGCGTAGACGTGCCGCAGCACGGCGTACGTGGAGGCGCCGTCCAGCCGGGCCGCCTCCTCCATCTCCTTGGGCACCGTCCGCATGAACTGCACCAGGATCACCACCGACAGCGGCATCGCCGTCGCCGGCAGGAACAGCACCATGAACGTGCGGGTGTGGAACAGGCCCGTGGCCGCTGCCAGCAGGAACGTGGGGAACAGTGCCGCGAACGTCGGGATCAGGAACCCCAGCGAGAACACCTTCTCCACGGCCGAGGCGAGCCGCCCGCCGGAGCGGGCCAGCGCGAACGCGGCGGGGATCGCGAGTGCCAGCGTCAGGGCCAGCGAGACGACCGTCACCAGCGCCGAGTTGACCACCGCGAGCCCGAGGTCGGCACTCTCGAACGCGGTCGTGAAGTTGCCGAAGCCGTACGAGGACGGCAGCGCGAAGGGGTGGGCGAAGATCTCGTCGTTCGTCTTGAACGCCGAGGCGATGAAGTAGTACAGGGGGATCACCAGCAGCACCGCGTACAGCCACACCAGAAGGTGCGCGGGCAGCCAGGACCGGCCGAACCTCGAACGGGCCGAGGACTTCATGGCGTACTCCGATCGGTAGCGGCTCAGTGGTCCTGGCGGAAGGCGCGCCGGATGGCGAGCAGCCCCACGAGACCGACGAGGAAGAGCAGGACGCCGACGGTCTGGCTGTAGCCGAGGTCGGCGGCGATGAACGCCTTCTGGTAGACGAGGAACGACAGGGTCGTCGACGAGCTGCCCGGACCGCCCTGGGTCAGCAGCAGCACGTGCTGCGCCGAGCCGAACAGCGTCCACAGGAACTGCAGCATCGTCACCACGCCCACGTAGTCGCGGATCACGGGGAAGTGGACGCGCCACATCGTCCGCCAGTGCCCGGCCCCGTCCAGCTGGGCCGCCTCGCCGAGCTCCTGCGGCACGCTGCCCAGCCGCGCCGCGAACAGCACCGCCGTGAAGCCGATGCCCGCCCAGATGTCGAGCGCGATCAGGCAGGCGAGCGCCGTCGAGGGCGAGGCCAGCCAGGCGTCCGCGAGCGAGCCGAGACCGGCCGACCCGAGCGCGCCGTTGACCAGCCCGTCCGGGGACAGCGCCGCGTAGAACACCATCGCCTTGGCCGGGGTCGAGATCAGCCCCGGGATGAACAGCAGATAGCGGATCACCCGGTGGCCCGGCGGCTTCTGGGCGACGTAGTAACCCAGCATGTACGCGCAGACGACCATCACCGGAATGGCGACGGCGAGCTGGATCGCGGTGTTGCCGGCCGCGTCCCAGAACACCGGGTCGTCGAACACGGCCCGCACGTTGTCCAGCCCGGCGAACGACACCGGCTGCAGCATCCCCGGCCAGTGCAGGGCCGCGACCACGAAGATGGCGACCAGCGGGCCGACCATGAAGACCAGGTACCAGACGAGGGCGGGCAGCGCGAGGATCGTGCCGCCCTGGCGGGGCGTGCGGCCGGCCGGGGCACCGGCGGGCGGGACGGGGCGGCGGACCGGGGCCTCGCCCGCTGTCGACGTCATCGTCGTCATGAGCAACTCCCTTACGGAGCAGGAGAGATCAGCACAGAGCAGGAGGGAGGGGCACGGCGGTCAGATGCCGCGGTAGGCGGCCTCGAGGGCCGAGCGGACCCGGGCGGCGCTCGTGCCGCGGGTGAAGGAGGTGCTCGTCGCCGTGATGAGCGGCTGGGTGGCCGCGGGCGGCACGAACAGGTCGGGCAGCAGCACCTGGCTCACGTCGGGGCCGAGCCGCTGGGCGGCGGCCACCAGCGGGAAGTCGGTGCTCACCGCGTCCGAGCGCAGGGCCATGTCACGGCCCGACTCCCGGATGAACCGGGCGACCGTGTCCGCGCGGTAGAAGAACTTCAGGAACTTCTCGACGGCGTCGATCTTCTTCGTGCCGTTCGGGCTGATCCAGAAGCCGATGAGCGTGTACGTGCGCAGGATCGTCGGCCTGTCGTGGGACGCGCCGGGCGCCAGCGGCCAGCCGCCCACGTCCGTGTGGCGCGCGACGGCGTCCGGCACCTTCGCGAGCGCCGAGGACATCGCCGACTGCATCGCCGCGGCCTGGGTGTTGAACTGCGTCGTCATGGTGTCCGAGGTCAGGCCCTGGGCCTTGTCGGCGAACACCCCGGCGTCGCGCAGCTCGACGAAGTACTCGATGCCCCGGCGGGCGCCGCGGCCGCCGAAGTCGCCGGTCGCGTAGACGTGCCGGGCCTCGTCCTCGGTCAGGAAGGTCTGGATGATCTGGGCGAGCAGCTTCTGTCCGGTCCAGTCGTTGCCGCCCGTCGTCACGGGGGCGATCCCCTTGCGGCGCAGTCGGCGGGCGGCTGCGATCAGGTCGTCGCCGGTGGTGGGAACCGTGTCGACGCCCGCCCGGTCCAGCAGGGTGCGGTTGAAGGCGATCGGCCAGTTCGTGGCGAAGTACGGGAAGGCGCGCAGCCGGCCCTTCGCGTCGGTCCAGGCGTCCAGCGCGACGGGCAGCACCCGCTCGCGCAGCCCCCAGTCGTCGAGGTGCCCCATCACGTCGACGGTGGCGCCGACGTCGGTCCAGGCCAGCGTCTTGTCGTAGAGGTTGACCATGACGACGTCCGGCTCCTTGCGGGCCAGCCGGGAGGTCTCGTAGACCTGCGCGAGGTCGTCGCCGTTGACGAGGTTGCGGACCTTCAGGCCCGGGTTCTCCGCCCGGAACCGGTCCAGGGCGGCGAGGTAGGTGGGGGAGCCGGGGGCGGTGGTGCCGAGCTGGCTGTGCACCACCAGCGTGTCGGGGTCGTCGTCGGCCGCGGCGAGCGCCGAGCAGCCGGACAGGGCGGGGAGGGTGGAAGCGGCGGCGAGCGTACCGCCGGCGGCGAGGAATCCGCGCCGACTCAACGTCGAGGGCACAGCGGCATGTCTCCAACCGGGAGTCACGGGGTTCACAGGGTGGTTAATCGATATACCTGCGGGGGTGCGAGCACCGTACGAGCCGCTCGGGAAACGGTCAACCCCCCGTTGCACAGGGCGAAACGGGGGGTTGCGGGGCGTCGTCCTGCCGGTTCCTCAGAGCTGCTCGGCCCGGAAGGCCGCCGGGGTCACCCCCGCGTGCTGCTGGAAGTACTTGGAGAAGTTCGCCGAGTCGGGGAAGCCGACCGCCACGCCGATGCGGCCCACCGGCAGATCGGTGTGCGCGAGCAGCCGCTTGGCCTCGAGCACCACCCGCCGGTCGATGAAGGCCTTCGGGGTCTGGCCCGTCGCCGCGCGCACGGCCCGCACCAGGGTCCGCCGGGAGTAGCCGAGTTCGTCCGCGTAGGCGCTCACGCTGTGGTTCGTCGTGAAGCTCTGCTCGACGGCCGTGCGGAACCGGGTGAAGGTCGTGTCCGGCTGCGGGCGGCACTCGTCGGCCGCGGCCTGCGCCGACACGTGCGCCACGCGCAGCATGAACGCCGTCAGGGTGTGGCGCAGCACGGAGGTGTGCAGGCTCAGCGGGAGCGTGGACGTGTCCAGGTACTCGCGCTGGAGCTGGGCCAGCGAGGCGTCGAGCGCGGCCCGTTGGGCCGTGTCGGGGTGGAGCAGCGGCGGGCGGTCGTAGCGGTACAGGCCGGTCGCCTCGACGATCGCGCGGGGCAGGAAGCCCGGCTGCATCGTCAGGGCCGTGCCCTCGTAGCGTTCGGCGGTGGAGAAGCCGTGCACCTGGCCGGGCCTGATCCACAGGATGTCGCCCGCGCCGGCCTCGTACTCGGCGAAGTCGACCATGTGGTGGACCGGGCCCGCCCGGAAGAACAGCAGGACGTGGAAGTCGATGCGGTGCACACGCCGCGACAGGCCCACGCCGCCGGCCCACGGACCCTCGGTCCCCATCGGCCCGACCTGGATCCCGACCCCGGACACGCTGGTGCTCGGATCGAAGGGATACGTCCGGATCCGTGCTCGATCCTCGGGGGTCGCTCCCAGATGTGCGCTCGTCTGCGCGGGGTCCTGCTCCGTCATGCACTTTCCTCGGCTTCGGCACGGTCGGGTGTCCCATTTTCACCGAACGCTGGCACGGGGGCACCTGCCGGTCCAAAAGTATGACCTTTAAGTTGGTATCCGGTTCGACCAGGGGCTTTGGTCCCGGCCGGGCGGTGCCCTCCGGCACCAGGACAGGACAACGGATGCGAAGGAAGCGTTACAGATGAGCACGCAGACACCGAACGGCCTCGACCCCCTCGCGAGCCCCTTCGAGTGGACCGCCCTGGACCAGCGTGCCGTCGACACCGCACGCCTTCTCGCGGCCGACGCCGTGCAGCAGGTGGGCAACGGTCACCCCGGCACGGCCATGAGCCTCGCCCCCGCCGCGTACACCCTCTTTCAGAAGGTCATGCGGCACGACCCCGCCGACCCGGAGTGGACCGGCCGCGACCGCTTCGTCCTCTCGCCCGGCCACACCAGCCTCACCCTGTACACCCAGCTCTTCCTCGCCGGGTACGAGCTGGAGCTCGACGACCTGAAGGCCTTCCGCACCCAGGGCTCCAAGACCCCCGGCCACCCGGAGTACGGCCACACC